>DNFG01000183.1 GCA_003487005.1 Bryobacterales bacterium | reverse complement strand
TGTGCTCTTCCGATCTAGTGAGCCACCAGCTTGGGATGGCGGCTCACTCGAGGAGGTCCATCAATTCATCGGCGCGGGCGTGCATTTCGGGGGTGACGTGGTGGTTGGGCCAGATGCCGATGGAGGAGAAGAAGCCGGAGAGGACGGTTTCGCGGACGGAGTAGGGCTGGGTGCACTGGGTGGCGAGGTCGTTGGTGACGATGCCGAGGAGGGGGCGGAGGTCGAAGACGTTCCAGGTATCGCGGCCGAGGATGCGGACTTCGCAGGCGGGCGGGGGATAGCGGGGGTAGAGTTCGCGGGTGACGGCCTGGATGAAGGTGGATTTGCCGCTGCCGTTGGGGCCAAGGATGGCGACATGTTCGCCGAGGGCGATGGAGAGGGAGACGTTTTCGAGGCCGGGGCGCGTGCCGCGGAAGATGGTGACGTTGCGGAGTTCGAGGAGCGGGGTGGACATGGGCAAACCTTCAGGGTAGCGCGGGATTCAGGGAACCGGCGAGGGGGCGGGGGCGTTAGTCTATAGTGACGGACGAGGGCCATGGACATACTGAACCTGTTGGGGACGACGCTGGGGCTGGGATTGGCGGCGGGTTTGCGTCTGTACGCGACGGTGCTGGCGCTGGGGGTGGCATTGCGGATGGAGTGGTTGACGCTGCCGTCGGAGCTGGCGCCGCTCCAGGTTCTGGCGCATCCGGCGGTGCTGGCGGTGGCGGGGGTGATGTATGTGATGGAGTTCGTGACGGACAAGGTGCCGTGGCTGGACAGCGCGTGGGACGCGGCGCACACGGTGATCCGGCCGTTGGGGGCGGCGGGACTGGCCTTGACGGCGTTCGGGCAGATGGACCCGGCGGCGCGAGTGGGGCTGGCGCTGTTGTGCGGTGGGGTGGCGTTGAGCAGTCACGCGACGAAGGCGGCGACGCGGCTGGCGGTGAACCAGAGTCCGGAGCCGGTGTCGAACGCGGGGTTGAGTTTGTTGGGAGACGCGGCGGTGCCGGCGTTCGTGTGGTTCACGATGGAGCACCCGGTGTTGACGCTGGTGGTGAGCGTGGTGGTACTGGTGGTGTTTTTCTGGATTTTGACGCGGATTGTGAAGCTATTGCGGAGCGGGTGGGCGGCATTGCGGCGGCGGTGGAGCACGGCTTGAGGGGCGGGCTGTGATACTTCTGTTTTGATGCGTTTATTTTTGACTGGTCTCTTTCTTCTCTTCCCCGTTGCGATGGCGGCGGTGGATTTTTCGCGGGCGGTGGTGGTGACACGGGGGGTGGCGGCGCCGGTGGTGGAGCAGACGGCGGCGCGGGTGCTGGTGGAGGAAGTGAAGAAGCGGACGGGGATTGAGTTGCCGGTGACGGCGGAATGGCCGGCGGGGAAGGCGGTGATCGCGATCAGCGGCGGGGCGAAGCCGGCGGGATGGCCCGCGGGGACGCCGGCGGCGCCGGCGGCGGTGGAAGGGTTCCGGTTGCGGGTGGAGGGATCGGTGGTGTGGATTGCGGGGGCGGACGAGCGGGGGGCGCTGTATGGCGTGGGTCATTTGTTGCGGCAGATGGAGTGGGGGAAGGGGAAGGTGGATTTGCCGGCGGGGCTGGATGTGACGACGGCGCCGCAGTCGCCGATTCGCGGGCATCAATTGGGGTACCGGCCGACGGCGAACAGCTACGATGCGTGGAACGTGGCGCAGTATGAGCAGTACATCCGTGAACTGGCGCTGTTCGGGACGAACAGCATCGAGAACATCCCGTCGCAGGATCAGCGGCAGGATCCGCTGATGAAGGTGCCGCGGCGCGAGATGAACATCGCGATCAGCGACATCTGCCGGCGGTACGGGCTGGATTACTGGCTGTGGACGCCGGCGCCTTCGGACCTGAACGACCAAGCGGCGCGGGCGGCGATGCTGACGCAGATGGAGGCGATGTTCAAGGAATTGCCGGCATTGGCGGCGATTTTCGTACCGGGCGGCGACCCGGGTCACAATCCGCCGGAACTGGTGGTGCCGTTTCTGGCCGACATTGCGAAGCGGTTGACGCCGGTGCATCCGAAGGCGAAGGTGTGGGTGTCGTTGCAGGGGTTCAACGCGGAGAAGGCGGAGTATGTGTATCTGTGGCTGGACCGGGAGAAGCCAGAGTGGTTTGGGGGGATCGTGGCGGGGCCGCAGAGCCCGCCGATTCCGGCGTCGCGGCGGCGCTTGCGGGCGGATGTGGCGCTGCGATTGTACCCGGACATCACGCACAACAAGATCAGCCAGTATGAAGTGCCGGAGCTGGATCAGGCGATCGCGCTGACGCTGGGGCGGGAGGCGATCAACCCGCGGCCGGTGGAGTACGCGGCGATTCATAACCGGTTCGCGCCGGTGAGCGACGGGTTTGTGTCGTATTCGGACGGTGTGCACGATGATGTCAACAAGACGATCTACGACGCGCTGGGCTGGGACCGTTCGCGATTGACGCGCGACATTCTGATCGAGTATGCGCGGCTGCATTTCGCGCCGGCGCTCGCGCCGGAGATCGCGGACGCCATCTACGCGCTGGAGCGGAACTGGCGCGGGTCGCTGGAAGCGAACGGGGCGGTGGAGGGGACGCTGCTGCTTTGGCGCGACCTCGATCGCCGGGCGCCGGAACTGGCGGGCAACTGGCGCTGGCAGATGTGCCTGCTGCGGGCCGAATATGACGCGTATGTGCGGCGGCGGCTGATTCAGGACCGGCGGCTCGAAGCCGAGGCGAACGCGATTCTGGTGCGGGCTTCGGCGCTGGGTTCGGCGAAGGCGATCGAGCAGGCGATGGCGGTGCTGAACCAGAGCGTCGAAGCGCCGGCGGGCGGGGATTTGCGGGCGCGGATCATCGATCTGTGCGAGCGGCTGTTCCGGTCGATTGGCCTGCAGACGAGCGTGAAGAAGTATGGCGCGAGCGGGGCGGAGCGCGGGGCGGTGCTCGATTTCATCGACCAGCCGTTGAACAACCGCTGGTGGCTGGAGGACGAGTTCTCGAAGGTCCGCGCGATGGAGGGCGAGCCGGCGCGGGCGGCGCGGCTGGTGGAACTGGGGAGTTGGGAAGACCCGGGGCCGGGCGGTTTTTATGACGATATCGGACATGTGGCGAGGTCGCCGCGCGTGGTGCATGGCGATGACGCGCCGCTGTTCTGGTGGTGGGACCAGGGCAAGAGCCGGGCGCGGCTGTCGTGGCAGGTGACGATGTGGCCGGAGAAGATGGTTTACGAGGGGCTCGACCCGAAGGGCGAGTATGTCGTCCGGACCACCGGCTACGGAAGCCCGCTGCTGCGGATGGACGGGCGGCGGATCCAGCCCACGGTGAACGGCCGCGAGATGCACGAATTCAAGGAATTTCCGGTGCCGGCGGGGCTGATCTTCGATGGCGCCCTGGAGTTGACCTGGGACCAGGCGGGAGATGAAAGCCATCTGAACTGGCGGCAGCAGTCGAGGCTGGCGGAGGTGTGGCTGATCAAGAAGGGGCGGCGGGAGTAGTTGCAGGCGATTCCGCAATAATTTGGGGAGGAAGGAGGTGCTGAACGGTTCAACTGAGAGTGTATATCCCTGACGATCTGGCACGCCATTTGCGGTTCCTTGCTGATGCCAGGAGCAAATCCGTCGAAGAAGTCGCACTGGAGGAACTGGAGGCATCAGCGCGGATTCCAGGCTCACCGCAAGCCGCACTGCAAGCAATGCTGAGCATCCAGCCGATTCCTGCATCGCTGGTTGATGAGATGGAAGCAGCGATCGAGGAGGGTCGGATTCCCCCATCGGACCCGGCTATCTTCGACGGGCCCTCCGAATGAAGCGCTACCTTCTCGACACCAACGCGGTTAGCGCATTGATGCGCTCGGAGGTGCGGACACAACCTGGATTGCGGAGCGTTCGTGGGCAGATCGCATGCTACAGCGACTTAAGGACGCTAACGAAGAGACGTTCGCGATCCTCCCGCCTCGACACGTGAGTTGTCTGCTTGGTGGACAGATCAAGATAATTCTTGATATTCTTGCCAACTTGACCCGAAGGCAGAGCAGTCTTGTCAAGATAACCTGACAGACGGTGCAGTTTTTCCTGCAGCGCGTCTTCGCCGACCTCACTAATCAGATCAGTCTTCAGCAAGCTAGTCAACATCGTATACGAATGTGTCTGATCTGAGAACAGTCGCGATTCACCAAGCTTTGGCGCCAGCGCCTTTAGGAACTTGAATACTCGTCGCAGCTGAGAGACTTCGAGAGTACTCAACCTCGGGCGCCTCTTCTTTTTCTCACCAGCCGCCATAAACTCCTTCAGCGAGGCGACAGAGCTACGGTGGCTCTTCGTACGATTAAACAAGGCTAGTTCAAGAAGCTTCTCCCATATCTTGTCAACTTTTGAATTGGGACTGGTGATTGCGGAGACGACTTGCAGCTTCTTCAAGACGAAAGTAAACTCATTATTTTTGGGCTTGTAATGTATGTCGCGCCCACGCTTGACCTCCAGCGCGATTAGGTCGAACACCCCCTTCAGGAGGGGGTCGCTCTTGCACAGCGCCTTGACAATGTCGAAGCGGCGGACCGGCTCACCTTGTTGGTTGATGTCAACAAACAATGTGATTACTTCGTCCAGGGAAGTCTCCTCGTTAAGGGTGATTTCAATAGTCGGAATCGAGTACTCCCGTAACTCGCGAACTTGTTCGTCCGACAATTCTGCAAACGTTTTCTTCCCGCCATCCAGATCAACCGCAAAGGACGCATCTCTCCTCGGGGATTCTCCGAAGAAGTATTTGTCCCACTCTGCGATTACAAAATCGATTCGTTTGTTCGCAATGAAAAGCATTAGGCTTTCGAGACGCTGCTTTCCATCAAGAATATTGTAGGAGTACTTTGATCCGCTTGCTTCTTTGTAGAGAAAAACTGCTGGAATTGGCTTACCCAGAACGATGTTCCTGACGAGCTTTCTACGAGTCGGGAGCTTCCAGACATGCCCTCGCTGAAAGGCCGGGGCGAGATTGATTTTGTCCTCGTTTAGATAACCAACCAATTGATCGATTTTCATTTCTGAATTTCTGTACAGCATGGGTTATGCTCCTGCTTCAGGATCAAACACTTCGGCGACCGACGTCGGCGGCAAAACGCATTATGTCATCCAGCGCTGCGGATAGCAAGGGATCGCATCTGAGTACAACAAGCGCAACCGACCAAGGATTGAAGCATGAACTCGCTCAGGATTCATGACGCGAATGGAAAAATCCGACCGAACTATAGGCGGCAGCCTGCTGGAGGTCTTCCTCCTCCAGAAACGGATATTCCTGGAAGAGTTCGGCCCGGTTGGGGAAGGTGGCCAGGAGTTCAAGGACCCGCCGGACGGTAATGCGCATCCCGCGGATACAGGGTTTGCCGCCACACTTGCCCGGATCAACAGTGATTCGATCAAAATGCGGAGCCTGCGCCATGACTTTACGTTAGGGCAAGAAGCAACCGCGCGTGGCGAGACGGGCTCGGCGTGGTGAACCCGGAATGATGTCCTATTCCTCGAACACAACCTTCTTGGTCTTCTCAAGGAACCGCTGAATGTAGTGCGTGTCGATCTCCGCGTTGATGAAGGCGGGGTCGGCGAGGATCCGCTGGTGGAGCGGAATTGATGTGTGGATGCCTTCGACGACAAACAGGCCCAAGGCGCGCTGCATGCGCGCGATGGCTTCGTTGCGGTCCTGCCCGTAGGCGATCAATTTGGCGATCAGCGAGTCGTAATAAGGGGGGATGACACCCTCCTGATACGCCGCGGTATCGACGCGGATGCCGATGCCGCCGGGCAGATTGAGCGCCTGAATCCGCCCTGGCGAGGGAGCGAAGGTCTCGGGATGCTCAGCGTTGATCCGGCATTCGATGGCGTGGCCGCGGAAGGTGATGGGGCCGCCGAGGATGTCGGGCAGTTTCTCGCCGGCCGCGACGCGGATCTGGGTTTTGACGAGGTCCACGCCGGTGATGGCCTCGGTGACGGGGTGTTCGACCTGAATGCGGGCGTTGACCTCGATGAAGTAGAGGCTGCCGTCGGTATCCATCAGAAACTCAACAGTGCCGGCATTGCGATAACCGATGGCGGCGAACGCCTTCTTGAGCGCGGCCACGGTCCGCTCGCGGACCTCGGGCAGGAGGACGGGCGAGGGCGCCTCCTCGATCAGTTTCTGGTGCCGCCGCTGGACCGAACATTCACGTTCGCCGAAGATTTCGACGTTGCCGTGATGGTCGGCCATCAACTGGAATTCGATGTGGCGCGGGCGTTCGATGAACTTCTCGCAGTACAGGTCCGGGCAGGAAAAGGCGCCGCCGGCCTCCTGCTGGGCCTGGTTGAACATGTTGGGCAGTTCTTCAGGGGTCCGAACGACGCGCATGCCGCGCCCGCCTCCGCCGGCGCTGGCCTTGAGGATGACCGGGTAGCCGATTTTGGCCGCGACCTCGAGAGCCTCCTCGACGCCGGTCAGAATGCCTTCGGAGCCCGGCAGAATCGGGACGCCATGCTCCTTCATCGCGGTGCGGGCCTGCTGCTTGAGGCCCATCATGCGCGTGAGTTCGGGCGTGGGCCCGATGAAGGCGATCTCGCAGGCCCGGCAGACTTCGGCGAAGTCGGCGTTCTCGCTGAGAAAGCCGTAGCCGGGGTGGATGGCTTCGACGTTCGTGATTTCGGCCGCCGAAATGACGGCCGGAATGTTCAAATAGCTCAGCGCGCTCTTCGCCGGGCCGATGCAGACGGCTTCGTCGGCGAATCGCACGTGCAGGCTGTAGCGGTCGGCTTCCGAGTAAACAGCGACCGTGCGGATACCGAGGTCCTTCGCGGCGCAGATCACCCGCAAGGCGATCTCCCCGCGGTTGGCTACCAGAATCTTCTTGAACATGGGAGCGCCCGGCCCTTAGTTGGGCTTCACCAGGAAGAGGGCTTCGCCGAATTCGACCGGTTGGCCGTTTTCAACGAGGCGCTGGACGATGGTGCCGGAGACTTCGGCTTCGATTTCGTTCATCAACTTCATCGACTCGATGATGCAGAGAACCTTGCCCGGACGGATCGAATCTCCGACTTTGACGAAGGGATCGGAACCCGGCGACGAAGAGGCGTAGAAAGTCCCGACGATGGGCGACTTCACCGGGGTCAGCGAGGGATCTGTCAGATCGGGCGTCCCTGGGACCGGCATGGCGGGTCCGGCGGCAGGCATCGACACCGATGCGGGCGACGGAGAGGACGTCTCACCGGCGGCAGTCACCGTGATCTCCTGCGCCACGGCGCCGCCGGTACGCTTGATCCAGACGCGGTTCTCGCCGCGCTGCACCTCCAGTTCGGCCACTCCCGTGGAAACGACCGTCTGGATCAATTCGCGGATCTCTTCAATAGTCATAGTGGGATTTCCAAAAATTCCTTGCTCGTGGGCGTGAGCACCTCGACGCCGGTGGGGGTCACCAGCACTGTGTCCTCGATGCGAACGCCGCCAAACCCTTCCTGGTAAGCGCCGGGTTCGATCGTGACGACCATGCCGGGCTCCAATCTCTCTTGCGCCAACTTGCCCAGCCGCGGCCCTTCGTGGATCTCAAGTCCGAGTCCATGGCCCGTCGAGTGGGTGAACAGGCGGTCGAACCGGCGCTTGCGCAACGTGCCACGCGCCGCCGCGTCCACGTCGCCCACCGTCACGCCCGGCACGACCGCGGCGATCGCGGCCAACTGGGCTTCGAGGACGGCATCATAGAGACGGCGCGCTTCCACCGTGGGCGGCCCGAGATGGACGACGCGCGTCATGTCGCTCATATAGCCGTTGAGGCTCGCGCCCATGTCCACCAATAGTATCTGATTCGGAGCGATTTGCCGCGCAGTGGGCCGGGCGTGGGGCAGCGCCGAACGTTCACCGCCGGCGACGATCGTCTCGAAGGCGGGCCCTTCCGCCCCCAGCAGGCGCATCTGGTGATCGATCTCCGCCGCCAGCGCGAGTTCAGTCATCCCGGCGCGCGCTTTCCGGATCGCCTTGCCGAATGCCTTCGCCGCCAACTGGACCGACGCGCGGATGGCCGCAATCTCGCCCGCGTCCTTCACCATCCGAAGCTTTTCGACGAGGCCGGACGCATCCTTCAAGCGCACCGTCCGTCCGAGCGCCTGAGCAACCGACTGCCACTGCTGATGGCTCACATGGCTTGCTTCGAGGCCCACGCTCCGCCACCCGCGCCGTCCAATCTCGCTAGCCACCCCGGACCACAGCGGCCCCCGGGCGATAATCCGGACCGGGATATCGCACTCCTGACGGGCTTGCAGCGTGTAGCGGGGGTCCGTGTACAGGGTCGCTTTCCTGCCGGCGAGCAGCAACACGGCGTTGCTGCCGGTGAAGCCGGTCAGATAGCGCACGTTCGGCAGGTGGGCGACGGCGAGGGCGTCCAGACGGGCTCCGGTGAGAGCCTCGGCCAGCCGGCGCCGCCGGTCCACGAAGGTGTGGGCGACGGTGGTCAAACCTTTAATTTTATCACTCCGCGGGTTCTACCAATCCACCACGCTGCCGTCATCGTCGTCATAACTTTCGCGGTTCCGCCAGTCGTGGCCGATCTTGTCAGCCATCGCGTTCTCGTCCAGTTCAATCCCCAGACCCGGCCCCGCCGGCAGGTCCAGATAGCCCTCGCGCACGCGGAAGGGCTGCTTCAGATAGCCTTCGCCGAGCGACACCTGCTCCTGAATCAGGAAATTGGGGATCGACGCCGCAAGCTGCACGCCCGCGGCCAGCGAGATCGGCCCCAGCGGATTGTGCGGCGCGATGGCGGCATAATAGGCCTCCGCCATGCCCGCAATCAAGCGGCATTCGGTCAGCCCGCCGGCGTGGCAGAGGTCGGGCTGCAGAATCGTCGCCGCCTGCTTCTCCAACACCTCGCGAAAGCCCCACTTGGTGAACACGCGCTCGCCGGTGGCGATGGGCAGATGCGTCGAGCGCGCGATATCGGCCATCACATCGTGATTCTGCGCCTGGCAAGGCTCCTCGATGAACATCGGATGATGGGGCTCGAGGGCCTTGATCAGCATCTTGGCGTGCGCCGGGCTGATGGCGCCGTGGAAGTCGATCCCAATGTCGACATTCTCCCCCACCAGCGCGCGCATTTCCGCGAATTTCTCGGCGGCATAGCGCACTTCGGCGGGCGTTTCGATGTGCCGCGGGAAGCCGCGGCGGCGCGCCGGGCCGGTCTTGAAGGCGGTGAAGCCCTGGGCGAGGGCCTCCTTGATGCGCTGGGGATCGCGGGCGTGGGCATAGACGCGCACGCGCCGCCGCGTGGGTCCACCGAACAGTTCATAGACCGGCACCCCGAGCGCTTTGCCCTTGATGTCCCAGAGCGCCATGTCGATGCCGCTCAGGGCGGAGGTCAGAATGGGCCCGCCGCGATAGAAGGCATGGCGATAGATGGCCTGCCAGTGGTGCGCCACCTGACGCGGGTCCTTGCCGACGAGGTAAGGCTCGATCTCCTTCACCGCCGCCGCGCAGGTGTGGGCGCGCCCTTCGAGCAGCGGTTCGCCCAGCCCCGTGATGCCGGCATTGGTGTGGACCTTCAGGAACAGCCACCGCGGCTTGACGAGAAAGGTCTCGAGCCGGGTGATCTTCAGAGGGTCCTTCGATGAGACCGGCGCTTCCTTGTTGCTCTGCGCCGCCGCCAGCGGCGCCGCCATTGCAGCCAGCGCGGCACGCCGCGACCACCGCGGGCTTCCCGGGTTGTGTGGCATCAGGAAATCCTCCCGTCACCGGGCCTGCGGCCCGGTTGGATTTCCTCTGAAGCTATGTCGAAACGGTGGCGGCGCGCAAGCCTAGCCCTTCGGCGCGACGTCCTGCCAGCCGGTCAACTGAATCCCCTTCTCCGCCCACCACGCCTTCATTTTCGGGTCGTGGAAGATCCGGTAATCGCGGTCGCGCGCAACGGCCGACCCCGTCATCGCGCGCAGTTCGTTATCCAGCTTCGCCGGATGCAAAATCAGTTGATGGATCCCCGGCTTGAGCTTCAGAATCGCCTCGAAGTAGCTGTCGCGGCGCTCTTCCAGCGTGCTGCCGGCGCGTGCCGGACCCGTAATCAATGAATCCAGCCGGAACCGGCCTTCCTTCTGGAAGCCCTCCTCGCGCGACATCAGGTACTTCACCATCTGCGGCGTTCCCTGCCCCTCGGCAATCGCGCTGGGCCGCATCAACATGACCGGGACGTTGTATTCCGCGCCCAGCCGCCAGTAGGCCTCAAAGAAGTCGGGCCGGGCGTACACCGTGCCCATGTGCGTGTCCAGATGGGTGAACCGGACCCCCATCTTCTTCGCCTTCTCGATCTGCGCCCGCATTTCGATCGTGATCTCCTCGGGCGTCGCATTCATCGCCACGCTGCGGACGTCCGGATACATGTAGCCGTGGGGGTCCAGCATGCCCTTGACTTTGTCCGCGGGCGCGACCGGCGCCCAGCGCATGCCCTTCCATTCGCTGGTCAGCGTCAGGTGCACGCCCACATCCAGCTTGGGATTCGCCCGCGCGAACGCCGCGGCTTCGGCCGCCCAGGCGCACGGGAACATGATCGAGGCCGAGGAGATCGTCCCCGCACCCAGCATCTCGCTGATCGCTTCATTGGACGAATGAGAGACGCCGTAGTCGTCCGCGTGCAGAATCAGTTGGACTGGCGCCTTCTGGGTGGCGGCGGCGAAGGGGGCAAGTGAGGAAATCGAAAGGAGAGTGCGGCGGGTCATGGGAGTACTCTTCCATCCTACATTCACCGCCGCTTCGGACATGAGGGAGGGGCGGGTAAACTTCATGCCCGCCCCCATTGGAGGATTGCCAGCGGAAAGACGGGGGCGGCGCGGAGGGTTGTCGGAGGAGGGGGGTGCGCCGCCCCCTGAGGAAATCGTCTCGATAATTAGTTGTAGTAATTCGCGTTCACTTCGGCGAAGTGAGCTTCGGCTTCCGGCAACTCTTCCAGAAGATAGATCGAGCTCGTCGGGCACACCGGCACGCAAGCGCCACAGTCGATGCACTCCGTCGGGTGAATATAAAGCTGCGGGACCGTCTCGAAGTCCGCTTCGTCCTTCGTCGGATGAATGCAGTTCACCGGGCAGGCGTCGATACACAGTTCGTCTTTGGTGCAGGTGTCCGTAATTACGTAAGCCATATTGCGTTAGCTCCTCGGTACAGATTGATTGCAATCGAAGGGCCAACCCGGAACTGACTGAAAACGCAAGCAACCTGCTCCCAGATTCGGGTCCGGTTGGGTGAAATTACGCACTAGCCCCCACCCCCGTCAACCCAGTATGATGTGAACTTCCCGCATCCGGGAATTTTCGAGGAGTCAGCGAACCCAATGGCATCCGAACCCAAACCTTACCGGCCGTATGTGCCGCAGAACATGAAAATGGCGGAGTTCACGCTCCGCGCGGTCCTTCTGGGCCTGATTTTGACCGTCGTCCTCGGCGCCGCCAACGCCTATCTGGGCTTGCGCGCCGGCATGACCATCGCCGCCACCTACCCCGCCGCGGTGATCAGTATGGCCGTCCTGCGCCTGTTCCGGGGCTCCATTCTCGAGGAAAACATCGCCCGCACCGTCGGATCGATCGGCGAATCCGTTGCCGCCGGCGCCATTTTCACCATCCCGGCCTTCGTCATCGCCAGAGCCTGGCCCGCCTTCGACACCCCCGGCGCTTACTGGCAGTCCTTCGCGCTGATGCTCGTCGGCGGCATCCTCGGCATCCTCTTCGTCACCCTCCTCCGCCGCGTGATGGTTGAGGACCCCGAGTTGCCCTACCCGGAAAGCTGCGCCGCCGCCGAGATCCACAAAGCGGGCCAGCGCGGTTCCGACGCCGCCAAGACCCTCTTCCAGGCCATGGGCGTCGGCGGCCTGATCTACCTGCTGGGCGAGATGAAACTGTTCTCCGCCAGCCGCGATCTCGTCGTCAAGATCGGCGAACTCGGCAAGTCCACCCTCAAACTCGGCGGCGAGCGCGTCCTGCCCACCGGCGGCACCACCGTCGTCTCCTGGCCCGCCATCAGCCCCGCTTACCTCGGCGTCGGCTTCATCATCGGACCCGCTCTGGCCAGCCTCAACTTCGCCGGCGGCGTTCTCGCCTGGGGCCTGATGGTCCCCATGCTCATCTATTTCCTTGGACCTGAACTCGCGCAAACCCTCCCGCCCGCCGCCGGCAGCGGCGAATGGGGCGGCCTCGCCGTCGCCGTCTGGTATCACATCGTCCGGCCCATCGCCGTCGGCGGCATGCTCGTCGGCGCCGCCTACACCCTCTTCCGCATGCGCAAAAGCCTCGGCTCCGGCATCGCCCGCGCCGTCTCCGACCTCAAAAAAGCCGGATCCCAGGCCGAAGCCACCGACCGCACCCAGCGCGACCTCAGCCCCAAAATCGTCTTCCCCGCCCTGCTGGCCACTTTCCTCTGCATGATCGCGCTCTATTTCTTCTTTACCGGGTCCACGACCGCCGCCGTCACCGCCGCCATCGTCATGCTTGTCCTCGGCTTCTTCTTCGCCGCCGTCTCGGGTAATCTGGTCGGCCTCATCGGATCATCGAACAACCCCGTCTCCGGTCTCACGCTCTCCACGCTCATCGTCGCCGCCCTCCTGATGGTCGCCCTCGGCGTCAAGGGCATGACTGGCGTGGCCGCCGTGCTCGGCGTCGCCGCCGTCGTTTGCGTCTCCTCCGCCGTCGCCGGCGAAATGCTCCAGGACCTCAAAGTCGGACACATCCTCGGCGGCACTCCGCGCAGTATGCAGATCGGCGACATCCTCGGCATTGTCGTCGCCTCCGCGGTCCTTTATTTCCCCTTGCTCCTGCTGCACGAGTCCAACATCAAGGAAGGTGGCATCGGCTTCGGCGATCCCAAACTCTCCGCCCCCCAGGCCGGCCTCATGGCCTCGCTCTCCAAGGGCATCGTCGGCGGTGAGATGGCCTGGCCGCTCATCATGGTCGGCGTCCTGCTCGGCTTCGTCCTGATCCTCGTCCAGGTCAAGAGCCCCATGCTGTTCAGCGTCGGCATGTACCTGCCTCTCGAAACCACCTTCGCCATCTTCGTCGGCGGCCTCATCAAGTGGCTCATGGAAACCGTTCGCGACCGCGGCACATTTAACGAAGCCCAGCGCGCCCGCATCGAGAACGCCAGTGTCCTCTGCGCCTCCGGCCTCATCGCCGGCGAAGCCCTGATGGGGCTCGTCAAGGCGGGCTTCAGCTTCGCCGAGAAGCCCATCTCCGCACTGTTCTCGTTCTTCAAGGGGGACCCGCCGCTCATCATGGGCATCGCGGTGCTCGCCGTCCTTGTCTTCTACATGGTCCGCCTGCCCCTGTCCAAGGCCGGCGACCCCAACGAACCCGCACCCCCGGCCGCCATCGTGTAGCGCCATGAACCTGATGCAACAAATCCGGGCCTTTCCCGTCCCCCAGGGCGGGATCGGCCTCTGGTGGCTCGGCCAGAACGGCTTCATCTTCAAGAGCCCCGAAGGTACCGTCGTCTCCACCGACCTCTATTTGACGGACAGTTGCGCCGTCCTCGGCGCCTCCATCGGCGTCGACCTCGCCCGCGCCGTCCCCGTCCTGCTCCGCCCCGAAGACGTCGATGTCGACGTCTTCACCTGCACCCACAACCACCAGGACCACACCGACCCCGAGACCATCCGCGGCCTCCGCAACAAAGAAACCGCACTGTTCCTCGGCCCCCACCCCAGTTGCGCCATCTTCGCCGCCGAAGGCGTCGAGGACGGCCGCATCCAGCCCGCCTGGCCTCAGGGCGAGTTCGAATTCCGCGATTTGCGCCTGCGCGGCACCTTCGCCCTCCCCACCGATACCAGCGACCTCAATCACATGGGCTTCCTGCTCCAGTTCGGCAACGGCCCCAAGATCTACATCACCGGCGACACCGACTACACCGAACTCCTCGAAGAGGCCGCGGTCCACAAGCCCGACCTCGTCATCACCGTCATCAACGGCGGCTTCAATAACCTTTCCCACTGGGAAGCCGCCCGCCTGGTGAAAGCCATCAAACCCAAAGCTGCCATCCCCTGCCACTACGACATGTTCCGCACCAATGGCGTGGACCCGAAGATGTTCGAAGCCTCCCTCCAGATTCAGGGCGCGGACTCACGGTACTGGGAACTCCGCCACGGCGAACCGAACGTGTTCTCGCGCTAGCACGCCCTTACTGGGATCATGGCAAGATGCGCCTGCACATCAGCAACCCGAAGGCACGCGCCTTGGCCGCTGAACTTGCCACCCTGACCGGCGAGACGCTCACCGAAGCCGTCCTTCAAGCGCTTCGGGAAGGCCTCGACCGCCTGCAGACCACCACCGCCACCGCGCGGATGCTCGAGTTTGCTCAGCGCTTCTCCGAGGGGATGCCGCGCGACACCCACTCCTCCCAGCACGCCGAACTCTGCGACGATGACGGTCTGCCCTGCTGACCCCCCGCCCTCACCGCACGTACTTGATCACCGCGAACCCGCCCACCAGCAGCACCGCGAACGCCAGCGCCAGCCAGTCGAAATACTTGTCAATGAACCGCCGCATCGGCTCGCCCACCAGCCGCAATAGCCCCGCCACCAGGAAGAACCGCGCTCCCCGCCCGATCGCCGAAGCCAGCACAAACCCCAGCAAATTAATGTGAAATGCCCCCGAGGCGATCGTAAACACCTTGTACGGAATCGGCGTGAACGCCGCTACGAACACAATCCAGAAATCGTACTCCGTGAACCACGCCGCCACCTTGTCGTAATAGACCTGCGCGTTGTAGAAATCGATCACCTTCACGCCGACCGTGTCCATCAGAAACATGCCGATCGCGTAACCCGCCACCCCGCCCAGCACGCTGCCGAGCGTACAGAGCGTCGCAAACGTCAGCCACCGGTGCGTCGAACCCAGCACCAGCGCAATCAGCAGCACGTCCGGAGGCACCGGGAAAAAGCTCGATTCCGCGAACGAAAGCAGGAACAACGCCGCCACGCTGTGCTGCGTCTCCGCCCAATGCAAAACCCAGTCATAAAGGCGGCGATGAATCCGCCATCCGGCGGTGGAAGATTGTGTGGAAGACATGCAGGGAACTACCAGTTTACGGCACCGGCGGGGCTAGAATTGTCGCGAATCCTCCCGCGCATACCGCCCCCACACAAACTCCCCGTCCGCCTTCTCCCCCACACACCGCCACCCCTGCCTCAAAAAGAACCCCCGCGATCGCTCGTTACGCAGCGGTTCGTGCATGATCTCGCACTCCAGGCGCGCCGGGCTCAACTCCGCCAGCATCCGTTCATGCAGCGCCGCCGCCACTCCCAGGCCCCGCGCCTCGGGCTGAATCCCGATCTGCTCGAGATACCATTCACCCTCGCCCCGGCGTTCGCACCACAGAAATCCCAGTGCCCGCCCGCTTTCGTCCTCCGCGATCCACGCCGCGGTCTCCGCCCGCCCGAACAGCGTGGCATACTCCTCCGCCGGACGCACATACACCAGGTAACCCCGGGCGCCGTCAGCGCTTCCGGGGCGATAGCGCACCGCCTCCGCGATCCCGGCCACCGCGGCCCCATCGGCCGCCCCGGCCCGGCGCAGGCGGAACCCCGTACTCAATTCAGTTCGGTGATCCGCCGGTTGACGGCCACCAGTTCTGCTTCGATCAAGCCCCGCATTCTTGGCGTGCAGGCGCGCTGCAATTCACCCAGCAGGCGCGTCCGCTGCATTTCCAGCAGGTCGCGCCGCCGCTGCCGCTCGTCGCGAATGGGCGCATGCAAGGCGCGCCTCTCCGCGGCGAGCAACTGCTGCTCCGCGATCTCTTTACTCTCCCAACCACGAGCCATGAAGACTCCTTGTCCGTGCTCTGACTGAAGGACCTAGCTGACCGCTTCCACTTCCACCTTGCGCGCCGCCCGCTCGAACTTCAGTTTCGCCTGATATTCCTGCCACAGCGTCGAGAAACCGGCCCAGAAATAGCCGCTCACGAAGATCAGCAGAAACGGCAGCGCGAAGAAGTTCATCACGTCAATGCAGTACGCCACGATGCCGAGGAAGATCATGCCCATGGCGATCTCGGCAAAGGGAAGCCAGCCCGATTTGCGCCGGTACACCACGTCGAGCGGTTGCCCCGCCGCGGCTTTCGGTGCATATTTTGGCGTCCGGACGAAGCTCGTTTGCTTCCGGCGCAACGCCTCCAGCACCGCCTTCGTGTTGGAGATCGTCAACGCCACGCCCATCGCCATCAAAAACGGCAGCAGAAAGATCGCCCGCTTCCACGTTCGCGGATCCAATTCCCGTTCCGCCGTCAGGTAAAACGCGACAATCGACCAGAACGAGCAGACAATGAGCGGCAAATCCACGAACACCATCTGCTGCCAGCCAATGTAAAACCGGCACATCATCACCGGCAGGATCAACGCCGAAACCCCCACCATCAACGGGTAACTGAAGTTTGGCGTCAGGTGGAAAAACGCTTCCGCCTTCTCCCTCCACCCGATCTCCTTCGACCGAAGGATCGTCGGCAACAGCTTCATCGCCACCTGCGTCAACCCCTTCGCCCAACGCTGCTGCTGCACCTGGAACCCGTATGTGTCCACCGGCAACTCCGACGGACACTCCACCCACGGCAAATACACAAACTGCCACCCGCGCAACTGCGCCCGGTAGCTCAAATCCGAGTCCTCGGTCAGCGTGTCGTGCTGCCACCCGCCCGCGTCTTCGATCATCTCCCGCCGCAGAATCCCCGCCGTCCCATTGAAATTGAAGAACAGCCCCGCACCCCAACGCGCCGTGTGCTCCAACGCGAAATGGCCGTCCAGCATCAAACCCTGCACTTCCGTCAGCAGGCTGTGGTCGCGGTTCACATACGTCCACCGCGTCTGCACCACTCCCACCTTCGGGTCCGCGAAGAAATGCACCGTCTTCTCGAGAAAATCCTCCGGCGGCATGAAATCGGCGTCAAACACCGCCAGGAACTCGCCCTTGGCCTTCGCCATCCCCTCCTGCAAAGCCCCCGCTTTGTACCCGTGCCGGTTCGTCCGGTGCACGTACTCCACCGGGTGCCCCTGCGCCTTCAACCGCGCCACCAGCGCCTCCGTGTACGGATGCGTGTCGTCCGTCGAGTCGTCCAACACCTGAATCTCGAGCAACTCCCGCGGATACCGGACCTTCAGCACCGACTCCATCAACTGGTCCACCACGTTCCGCTCATTGAACAGCGGCAGTTGGATCGTGACTCGCGGCAACTGCTCGAACCGTTGCGCCGGCGCCAGCGGGACCCGCTTCCGGTGCTGCATGTACCGCTTGATCACCAGATACCGGTGTGCCCCATACACCGCCAGAATCGCCAGAAACGTGAAGTAGGGAACCAGCAGCAGGTAATCAAACCAGTCCAGCCGGTGAATCCCCGCAAAGGTGTTGTCGGCGAATGCCCGCGCAAGCCTCTCCATGTCGGAAGGCGGGGCCAGAAAGGCCAGCATGGCCGGTAGTGTCATAGACGTTGCTCCCGCTTCCGATGCTGGCGGGCCTTCTCGCGACTCGGCAATGGCCACACTACGCCCCGGTTGCGGATATCATCCTCCAGGCGACACCTGTAGTGTAACCGATTTCCCCGCCAACCGCGCCCCCTCTATCGGCCAGAACTTCCGAATCCCCCCGCCCCCCGCCGGCTTTCACTCAACCCGCTCTCCTCCCACTCCACCGCTTCATACTTCGCGATCACCATTTGCGCGATCCGGTCTCCCGCCTGCACCTGGTACGCCTCCCGCCCGAGATTCAACAAAATCACCCGGATCTCCCCCCGGTAGCCCGGATCAATCGTCGCAGGCGCGTTCGGAATCGTCAACGCGTGCTTCAGCGCCAGCCCGCTCCTCGGCCGGATCTGCGCCTCGTAGCCCGGTGGCAGCTCAATCGACAACCCGGTCGGCACCAGCGCCGCCACTCCAGGCTCCAGCCGGACCGGTTCCACCGCCTTCAGGTCCATCCCGGCGTCCTCCGCCGGTCCGTGCGCGTAAACCGGCAACTCCGCCGCTTCGTGTACTCTCTGTATCGCGATCTTCATGGGGAAATCGCTATGATAGCGTCTTGGCCGATTCAACCGACACCCCCCGCGTCCTCGCCGTCGGGCCCATGCCCGCCGAGAAACTCGCTTACGCCCTCGCCCGCTACAGCCGTTCCCCCGATTCCATCCGCGCCTCCCTCGATTGGGTCCGCGCCCACGACTCCTCCAAATTCCTCGACAGCTTCTACTTCCAGTACGGCCACGCCTCCATCGCCGACCTCGGCCACGTCGCCCTCTGCTTCGAAGGCATTAGCGAGCTCGCCGCCATCGACATCGAGGACGAACAACTCTGGGATGGACAGGCGCGCTCCTCCCGCTACCAGGACTTCTCCAGGTCCGGATTCGTCACCCCGCCTGAACTCGATCCCCCCTCGGCCGCCCGCTACCAGCAGGCCGGCGCGGCCCTGCTCGCCGCCTACCGCGAGATCCATGAGCGGATGGTCCATCACCTCTCCGCTCAACTCCCCCGCCCCGAATCGATGCAACCCGGCGCCTACCAGCGCAACATCGCCGCCCGCGCCTTCGATGTCGCCCGCTACGTCCTCTTCCTCGGCATCCCCACCGGCGTCGGCCAGGTCACCAGCATCCGG
>DNFG01000250.1 GCA_003487005.1 Bryobacterales bacterium | reverse complement strand
GTGATCGTCGCGTCCGCCCCGAACGTGCGCCGCCCGCGCGAATCCACCAGCCAACCCCATCAAAACAAACGAAATAAAAAATTCGCCCTGCCTGTTAACGCGCCTCGCCGCCAAACACCGCCGCCACTTCGATCGAGAACGATTCGGCCAGGCAATGCCCCACTCCGCCATTGAAGCGCGCCCGGAAGACCCGTTCCAGGCTCTGGTAGTACCACATCTGTTCCGCCCGCCCCCGTTTGAACCGCGTCCACGCCACGTCACCCCGCAGCGCCAGGTCTTCACGGATCGATCGGATATTATCCAGTTTGTCCGCCACCGCCACCAGCAGCGTTTCCTCGTCCGCCCCTTCCAGAAATGCGATCGTGTGCCGCTTCCGCTCCTCCCATGTGGCCAGACGATCCGGTTCCGATGCGTTCGCCACCAGTTCCGCCACCCGCTCGCCGAAATGCGCCTTCACGTCCTCGAAGCTCACGTGCGTGTCTTCGATCACGTCGTGCAGCACCGCCGCGGCCGCCACGTGCTCCTCGCACCCGGCCATCAACAGCATTCGCGCGGCATTCAGCGGATGCACGATGTAGGGGACCGGCGTTCCCTTCCGGTACTGCCCCGCGTGCGCCGCGGCAGCGAATTCAATAGCCCGGAAGATCAAAGGCGTCGGTTGCGGCATCAGGGCAGGAACCATTCTTGTTGGATGAGCCAGTACACCACCGGAACCGAAAAAAGACTCGAATCCACCCGGTCGAGCCACCCGCCATGCCCCGGGAGCAGCGTGCCCGAATCCTTCACGCCCGCCCCCCGCTTTAGCGCCGATTCCGCCAGATCCCCCAATTGACCCGCCGCATTCGCCGCAAAACACAGAAATACCGCCGGAACCAGCGGCGTCTGCGGCAGCAGATAGTGCAGATAGACCGTCCCAAGCACCATCGCCGCCACCGACGACGCGATCGTCCCCTCCCAACTCTTGCCCGGACTCACGCGCGGCGCCAGCTTGCGTTTCCCGATCGCCCGCCCCGTGTAATACGCAAACGTGTCCCCCGCCCAGTTCACCGCCAGCGCGAACAGCATCCACCACGGACTCAACGCCCGCAAGCCCACCCCGGCGCGCCACGGCCCGAAGACGTAAATCACCCCCAGCACCAGCCCGCCCGCCAACGGCAGCACCGCGCCCAAATCCCGCGACCGCAGCGTCAGCAACAGCGCCAGCAGCGCGAACAGCGTCAGAAATAATCCTTCGGACGAAGGCAGGATCAGCAGAAACAAGCCCGCCGCATACCCCGCCGGATTGCGCTGCACGCTCTCGTACTCCGGGAACCGCGCCCCCAAAATCCCAAAAAACTCATACAGACAGAAACAGCCCACCGCCGCCAGCGCCCCCACGAAGACCCAGTCCGGAGCAAAGGCCACGATCCAGAAAAACAGGGGCATCATCACCAGCCCCGTGATCAGTCGCTTCATCGGACCGCCGGACCGACCGCTTCCATCCAGGGCTCCTCGGAACCCTCACCCGCCGCACCCGCCCGCAAACCCCCAAATCGCCGGTCCCGCTTCTGGTAGGCCAGCAGCGCCTCCAGAAACGCCGTCCGGTTGAAGTCCGGCCACAGCGTCTCCGTCACATACAATTCCGCGTACGCTATCTGCCACAAAAGGAAATTGCTGATCCGCATTTCACCCGATGTCCGGATCAGCAGATCCAATTCCGGTTGACCCGCCGTCGCCAAATTGCGCTCAATCGCCGCTTCATCCAGCCGGAAATGCTCGAGCGACCCAGCCCGCCGCGCTTCCTCCAGCGCCGCGTTTACCGCGTCCACGATCTCCGTCCGCCCCCCGTAATTGATCGCCAGATTCAGCACCAGCCCCGTATTGTCCGCGGTCGCCGCCATCGCCGCATCCAGTTCCCGCCGCACCGGCGCCGCCAGCGCCTCGATCCGTCCAATGGCCCGCAACTGAATGTTGTTCTCGTGCAGATGCGCCACTTCCCTCCGCAAATAGTGCCGCAACAACCGCCACAGCGTTTCCACTTCCGCCCGCGGCCGCTTCCAGTTTTCCACCGAAAACGCATACAGCGTCAGACTCGAGATCCCCAGCCGCGCACTCGTCTCCACCGTGCTCCGGACCGGTTCCACCCCCGCCCGGTGACCCGCCACCCGCGGCAGACTCCGGCTGTTCGCCCACCGCCCGTTCCCGTCCATGATCACCCCCACATGCGCGGGCAGACGCCCGGCGTCCAGCGAACGGGCCAATACCCAATCCGTGGAGCCCGGTGTGAGTTGGTCAAGGAAACCCTGCATCGGCAAGAACCTCTTTATCTTAACGCAAGCCCTCCCCATTCGTTGCACCGTCCCCGCCTTTCTCCCCTGCTCGAACAGAAAGCGAAGATCTGTCTTGTATTCACCATCCAACTGTTACATGATTGACATCAAGGAGGCCCCCGTGAGCCCGGTTCTTCGCTTTTTCGCCGCTCTCGCGCTACTCCCCTTCGCCGCACCGGCCGCCGGTATGCCCTCTACACCCATCCGCATCGGCCTCCACGTCAGCTCAGAAAACCACGTCCCCGCCTCCGTTCTCGCCGCTTTTCGGCAGGAAACCGCCCTCCTGCTCGATATCCACCCCCTCGAGATCCTCTGGCACGGCCCCGAGAACCCCATCAACGGTCAGACCTTCGACCGACTCATCATGATCCGTCTCGCCGGGACCTGCTCGACCCATGCCCAGACCCCTGACCCGCCTCACCCAGGCCCACTCGGCATCACCCATATCTCCGATGGACACATCCTGCCCTTCGTCGAGGCCGATTGCGGCCGGATTCTGCTGGCCGCCACCCGCCTCCGCAACCACCCCTTCCGGCTCTCCGCGCACAACTTCGGCCGCGCCCTCGCCCGCGTCATCGCCCACGAAATCGGCCATGTCCTCAGTGAAAGCGAGGAGCATGACCACCACGGCCTCTCGAAAGCCTCCCTGTCCCCCGCCGAACTCTTCCTCCCCGGCATCGCCTTCCCCGCCGCCGCCCGCGCACGGATCCTCGCCTCGCTCGTCTCCCCGGATTTGCTCGCCGCCGTCGAACCCCCTACCCGCCCAGTTCCCTGAACAAGCCCACGCCCGCGAACGCCACCACCAGTCCCGCCACCCCCAGAAACGACCCGAACGGCAACTCGTAGCTGCCCATGTCCTCCCCCCGCACCTTCACCCAAACCAACCCCAGCACCGAGCCAAACAGCGACGCCAGCACCATCACCAGCAGCGCGCTCTCCAGTCCCAGAAACGCCCCCAGCAACCCCAGCATCTTCACGTCCCCAAACCCCAGCCCTTCCCTGCCCCTCAGCCGTTCATAGACCAGCGCCATCAGCCACAATCCCCCCGCCAGCAGGCCCGCCGCCGCCAGCGCATCGAGCAGTGAAATCAGCGCCGGCGACGCCCCCGGCCAGAAAATCGACAGCAGCCCCGGCGGCAGCGGCGCCACCGGAGCCAGCAGAAATCCCGCCACCATGCCCGCCTTCGTGAACTCGTCCGGCAGAATCCGCGTCTCCAGGTCCGTGAAGATCAACGCCACCAGAATCGCCGCGAACACGCTCCATTTCAGCCCCGCCAGCGTCGGCCCGTGCAGCGTCACCGCCAGCCAGAACAGCCCGCCCGTCAACGCCTCCACCACCGGATAGCGCCACGAAATCACCGCCCCGCACGCCCGGCACCGCCCCTGCAACAGCGCGTAACTCAGCAGCGGAATGTTGTCAAACCACGCAATCCACGCCCCGCACCGCGGACAATGCGACCTCGGCGCCACCACCGACTCGTCGTACGGCAACCGGCTGATGCACACATTCAGAAAACTGCCGATCAGCAGCCCGAACAGCCCCGCCAGCAGGCTCATGTCCAGTCCGGCCGCCAGCGGTCCGCTCATCGCGTCGCCTCCCGGTACAAAGCCAGCGTCGCTGCCGCCACCGCCGCCGGCGCATACAGACAGATCGGAAGAGCA
>DNFG01000130.1:8142-8292 GCA_003487005.1 Bryobacterales bacterium | reverse complement strand
GCCGGCGAGCGGATCCCTCCAGGCGGTGTAGCCGAGCGTCCCGCCGCCCGCCCACGGGAAGCAGAACAGGCGCAGAGGCGCCGGCGAGGGCTCATCGGCGCCGGGGAACCAGTGGTGTTTCAGCGCGGCTTTCTGTTTCAACTTGAGGGC
>DNFG01000130.1:7594-7782 GCA_003487005.1 Bryobacterales bacterium | reverse complement strand
TGCCGCAACTCATCGAGGAACGACTCGAAGGGGAGCACATTCAGGTTCTCCGCGTACTCGAGCGCCGCTTTGCGCGAATGGGCCTTGATCTCGGCCCAATGTTCGGGATTGAGCGTGAGCCGGTCCAGGACATCGAGCCACGGCCCGATATTCTGTGGCGGGACCTCGGCGACGGGCACCATGCTGGC
>DNFG01000130.1:0-7309 GCA_003487005.1 Bryobacterales bacterium | reverse complement strand
CTCTTCCGATCTCTCGGCGACGGGCACCATGCTGGCGTCGATGCTCGGTTTATAGTGGCGGATCGGGTTCACGGGCACCAGGTAAGGCACGCCCAATTTGGCTTCATGCAATCCGCCGACATCGCTGGCGACAACGGGGACGCCGCGCGACATGGCTTCGAGCACGATCCGCGACCGGGCTTCGGCCCAGACGCTCGGGACGAGCATGACGCGGGTCTCGCGCAGCAGGATATCGATGTCGTCCACCGGATCCATGACGGTGATGTTCGGCTGCGCGACCATGGCGGCCAGTTCGTCGGGCTGGGTGCCCCATGTCGGGATGGCGCAGAATTCGAGATCGGGCCGCTGGCGCGCCAGTTCGAGGAAGATGCCGATGCCCTTGACGGCGCAGGGGTTCACCATCGAAATGAAGCGGTTGTCGAAGCGCCCGAGATCGGCGTACTCGGGCACGTTTTCGAGCAGCGAAATCGGGACATGGATGGCGTCGATGCCGGCCCACTGCCGGACATAGCCGGCGACATAGTGGCTGACGCCGACGACGCCGTCGGCCTGGCGGAGGGCGGCCGTCTTCTTCTCGTTCACCCCGGCGCTGTCGGGCCCGAACGGCACGGCGATGGTGGCGCGGACGAGGTAGACCACGCGGGCGCGCGGGGTCCGGACCGCCAGATCGAAGAGCAACTGGCCGGGGTCGTCGGTGGACGTGATGATGATGTCGGGGTCGAAAGCGTCGATGTGCGCCTGAAAAGCGGCGCGCAAGTGGGGCGAGCGGGTCAGGGTGCGGACATCGACGCCGCCGAGGCGGAGCCGGACTTCGCCGGATTCGAGGACCTCGCCGGTCTGGCCCCGCCGGGCCAGTTCCTCGAGATAGCGGTCGTGGCTTGCCTCGTCCAGCCTTTCGGTTCTGGTGAAGACGCGCACATCGTGGCCGCGCGCGGCGAGGGCCTCCATCAACAGCCGGTTCGATTTGTCACCGCCGCCCAGGGAAGGGAAGTAGGTCGAATTGTGAGCCAGTAGAATGCGCATGGAACTCAGATTCGTTGACTGAGTTTACGCCGGAGAAGTTCCCGGCGGGCGGCATCCAGTTTGCGCCGGCGGGCCTCGGCTTCGGAGCCGGCGCTGGTAGCGGGCAGAGGCTGCCATTCGGGCGGCGCGCCCAACCCCTCGAGCATCCGTTCAAAATCGGCGGCGTCCAGGCCGGCGACGAACCGCAGCGCGGCTTCGCGAGAGCGCTCCGCCTCGGCGCGGTAGGCCGGTTCGCCGGTCAGAAGGGTCTGCAAAGCGGTCTTCCAGGGTTCGAGATTCTGGGGCGGGGCCACGGCCACGGGCATGTGCGTTTCGTCGAACTCCCGTTCGTACTTCGTGATGGGGCGGACCGGGATGATGTAGCCCGTCCCGCTCTTGGCCTCCATCAAGCCGCCCGAATCGGAGGAGATCACGGGCAATCCGCGGAGCATCGCTTCCATGGCGATCAGGCCGAAGCCTTCGTACCAGAGCGAGGGCATCAGCAGAAGCCGGGCTTCGGCGAGCACTTCCTCGATGTCGGGGACATTTCTGAGCAGACGCGCGTTGGGGACACGCGCGATCGCCTCGCGATCGGCCGTGGTCGTGCCCCAGCCGTTCAGCGCGGCGAACTCGATATCCGGGAACGCGCGCGCCAGGTCGAGAAAAATGGGCAGCCCCTTCACCAGGCAGGGGTTGATCATCAGCACGAAGCCCGAGCCGAACCGTCCGAACTGGCGGTATGGCGGCGTGCCATACATTGGCGGGTGGATGACGTGCGCGGCGCAGCCGGCATGTTCGTGGATATAACCAGCCATGTGCGTGCCGATGGCGATGACGGCGCGCGCCTGGCGAACCAGTTCCGTGGCCGCGGAGTCGGGATTCCAACTTTCCGGGCCGAACGGGTAAAACTGCGGCGTGTGCGCGAGGTAGATCAGCCGTCCCGGCGCGGCCTGAGCCGCTTCCCGGAGGAGAACGTGGGACAGATCCTCGCTGGACACCAGCACCCAGTCGGGCTGGAACCGGCGGATCTCTTCGGCCAGAATCTGGTGGTGGAAGCTGAGATCCTTGACGCCCCGGATGGAGATGCCATCGACGACCGTTTCGCGGCCGGCCGCTCCGCCGTCGGTCGGGCACACCGCCCGGATTTCATGCCCGCGCGCCGCCATCGGGCGCAACCAGGCCAGATTGCTGCGGGTGGATCCGCCCTTGGGCGGATCGTAACTTGCATTGGAAGCCAGCAGGAGGCGCATCGGTCTAATTGTGACTCTCCGCGCCGGCGTTGTCTTCCTCCTGCGCGAGCAGAGCCTGCACTTCTTCGTCGCTCAGCCCTTCGATCTCCCGGAGCAGCAACTCGTATTCCTCGGCCGAGATGTCGCCCAACTGCCGGGCCTCGAGGGTCCTGGCGAGTTCGCCAAGCGTGAGCGTACCGGAGTAGACATCGTCCACGGAAAGCTCGACGCCGAACTCCTCCTTGATCCGCATCAGCAGCAGTACGGCCAGCAGCGAGTGGCCGCCGAGGTCGAAGAAATTGTCGGTGACCTTGATGGACGGGCGCTTGAGCAGTTCCGCCCAGAGCCGCGCCAGTTTCTGTTCGGTCTCCGTGGCCGGCGCGCCGGGCACATCGGCATGCACGTAGAAGGACAGGCGCTCCTGCCGGACGGCCTCGAGCACCTGTTCGGGCGTCGCCAGCGACCGGGCGATCTCTCCGTACCTCCGGAACGCGCGCGTGCCCGCGCCATTTGCCGGCGTTTTGGGCGCGGCCGCGGTCTGTTCGCGCTCCGCCGCGCGCCATTTCAACTGCCCCAATTCCACGGCATTGAACCGGTAGACCCGGGAGGGGCCTTCCTCGCTGACCGCGGCGCCGGGGAGCGATTCGAGAAACTGCCGCGCGGGCAGATTGCGGGCGGTCCCGGTCACCGGCACCGCAACCGTCTCCAGTCCCAGATCAAAGGCCGTCTGCCCGGCGAAGGCGAGCATCCGGTGTTCGACGCCCCGGCCCAGCACGCGGCAACTCAGCAGCAGGCTGTCCACATACAATTCCCGGGCGCGGGGCTCGAGAATCAGCAGGCCCGTCAAGCCGTACTCGCCGAAGCGGTCCGCCACGGTGGCGGCCCACACCTGGTGGCTGTTGGCGACCAGCGCGGCGATCTCGGCTTCGGTTCTCCGGATCGTCGTCGTGTTGAACTGGTTGGTCCGCTGGGTCAGTTGCGCGCAGCGCGGCAACTGCTCCGGGGCCATCTCGGCGACATGCAGCGTCAGCCCGAGGCTGGCCATGAAATCCTCAAGGCTGGAAGCACCCGTCGCTGCCCGCTTGAATGCCCGCACCTTCTCGTAATTGGCGCTGCGCTTGCGATCTTCCTCGGTGACGACCGCGTGGTCGAAGGCCCAGACGTGACTCAGCCAGGCGGGCAGATCTTCGAGCGGAAAGGGCAGCGCGAGGCTCAGCACTTCCGGCGAGGCCTCTTCCACTTCGGCGCACTCCTTGAAGTTGTCGTCGATGAAGATGAAGCTGTCGAGGCCGAGGCTCAGTTCTTCGGCCAGCGACGCCAGATTGCCCGCTTTCGGTTCCCAGTTGATACGCCATGCCGCGAAGTGTTCCGGCCGCAGGGGAAATTCCGGATGCGCGGCGAAGGTATCCAGCACGTCCTGCTCATTATTCTTGCTGGCGATCGTCAACACCATTCCCAACTCGCGCTGGGCGAGCAGGAACTCCTGCAATTGCCGGTGTGGCTCCGTCAACTGGACACCCTCCGGCCCGTCCTCGCCGCAGATCCCGGCCCAGAGCGTATTGTCACAGTCCACCGCGATCACCTTGAATGGAGCCCGCGTGCGGGCGTCCAATTCCCGCGCCACCACGGTCGCCAGCAGGGCGAAATAGAGGTCCGTGTAGGGGATCCGGCCGAGTTGTTCGCCTTCCGGATGGTGCCACGCCTCGACCGGATACTGTTCCGCCAACTCCCGCCAGTGTCGCGCCTGGACACCCCGCTTGCCGCCCAGCGCCTCGCTCATTCGCGAACCGGCCCGCTCGTTCAACTCCGTCCATCCCGGCACGTCCATCAGCAGGGGCGACGGGGGACACAATACGAACAGCAGCGGTGCCGCGAACCGGCCATCGGCCTGCGCCGCCTCGTCCAGCAGGCGGTCGAAATTGCTCTCCATCTGGACCAAGGCTTCGCCATCGAGCCGGCTGAACTGCCCCAGATCCTCAAGCCGGACGAGCATCACGTTCAATCCATGGCGGTTGCGCGCGAACTCGCTGGCAGGGTCGTGGAGGGTCTGATAGAGCTGGTTGAACGGCGCGAACCGCACAGCCCACGGGCGCTGCAATTGCCGGCTCCAGAACTCCAGCGGAGCCTGAACCGGTTCGGCGGTAAAGCTGGCGCTGATGGCGATGCGGGCTTCGGGCGGGGTTGGGCTGATCTCGTCGTTCACCTGTTTCCTGTTGGCGTGGCTTGGAGCGGAGGGCGCGGCAACGCCCCCCATCTCTTCTATTTCAACACACGAGCGAAGGCCATGCAGTTCCATTACTCTAGTGGACGCATCCAGATGTTTCTGAATTTCATGACAGTGTGCGGCGCGTCCTTGAAGCCGCTATGGTCCTGCAGCAGCAGTGGTCCGGGCTGGCACATTCCGCCCCGGTAACCCAGCCGGACATTGTCCTGCACCAGTACGCCGTTAACGAACAGCGTCAGCCGCCCGGTCTCCAGCAAGGCCCCCCGTTCGCTGCACTTGGGCGCCCGGTACACGATGTCGAAGCTCGACCATTCGCCCGGTTTGCGCGCCGCGTTGACCATCGGCGCGGACTGCCCGTAGACCGCCCCGAGTTGCCCGGTCGCGTAGGTCGGGTTCTCGAAACCGTCCAGAATCTGAATCTCCGTCAAGCCCTGCAGGTAGACCCCGCTATTGCCCTTCAATTGCCCCTTCTGCTCGGGCATCGGCGGCGTCAGGAACTCGAGATGGATCTGCGCGCTGGCGAACTTGCGCTCCGTCAGGGCATGGCCCGCGCCCGTCGGGCACACCATTTCGCCGTTCTCGGCCTTGCATCCCGACGGTTCACCCTTCCGGTTCACCCAGCCTGTCATGTCGCGCCCGTTGAACAGGACGACCGCATCGGACGGCGGCGCCGCGCCGACGCCCGGCGTCACGGCTTTCAATTCTTCGCTCCGGCGCCCGCCCGCGGCCATCTCCGGCGGAATCGGCAGCGTCACGGCGTTCGTCGCCGCCCACTCGGCTCCGCGTGTGAAGGTGGTGACAAACGCCGGCGTCCGGACAGCGGCCACGTCGTGGCCCAGCACCGTCGCAAAGACGCGCCCCTGACCATAATCGACGGTCCACAGCATCGGCTGGTCCTTGCCGTCGCCCGGCGTGGGCTGTCTGGGGTTCACATAGAGTTTGTGGTCGTCCCAGGCAGTCGCCAGCACGTGAAACGTGCCTTCGGGCTGCCACTTGAGGTTGGCGTAGAGTTCATCCCAGGGCTGGCGGAACTTCTCGCGCAGGCCGCGCGTAATCGGGTGATCCTTGTCGCGGATGGTCACCGTGAAATCGTGGCTCGGCGAGTGATGGCCGTTGCCCGGACGCCAGTTGCCGCCCGACATCTTCTCGTACTCGGTCCACCCCTCGAAGGCGGCGGTCGAGAAATGGAACATCACCAGGCCCTTGCCGCTCTTCACGTAATCGAGAAGGGCGTTCTGCGCCCGGTCGCCCCACCACAACTCCTTCCGCTTCTGCTCGTAATAATTCAGGACGACCAGATCGTAAGGGGCAAGCGTCTCAGGACCCGCGCCCCGGAACTCCTCCATCACCCGGACCTCGAACCGCCCCGTCGCCTCGAGCGCCGTCCGTAACTCCGGCGTGACCGACCGCCAGACGTGGCCCGGCACGTCCTGGCCGGTGATAATGAGCGTCTGGATCTTCTTTGGCGCCTCCTGCGCTTGCGCGCAGAAGACCGGTGCCAGGAGGACAAGAGCGAGGGCGGCAGATTTCATGATTCGGACTCCTTGGTCCATAATATCCGTTCGCGCGCCGCCCCGCGCGCCGGAACTACTCCCCGCCGCGCAACCGGGCCACCACCTGCCCCGCGCCATCCACCAGCACGAGCATCTCCCGCTCCATCCGGAATTCCGCCACCGCCGTCAGCGCCTTCAGGAAGCGCTGTTCCAGTTCCATCGCCGGCGCCGGACACGCCATCCGGGTCGAAATCGCGCCCTGGAACTTCAGCGCCTGCCCGTTCTGCGCGTAGCCGGTCGAGAGCCGGTTGCAGCCGGTCGAACCCGCTGCCTGCGCCGCCGCCGGGTCGAACTCGAGGAAGGCCTCCCGCGCCGCCCGGACCGGCATCCCCGCCAATTCCACGAGCGTCCACCGGCCGCCGAGCGCCGCCTGCCGCGCCGCCGCCCGGCACCCTTTCGCCGTCAGCGTGCCCGACTCCACCATCGCCTCCTCCCCCTTGGTCCACAACACCGTGTAGCCGTCGGAGAACTTCTCCCCGCTCGCCGACTCCACCCTCGGCAGCATCAGCGGCGGGCGGCCGGCGGCCTCCAGAACCGCGAACCCAGGCGCGGGCGCCTCCTGGGTCCGGACCGTGAACGCAACCCCGTCCGGACAGCCATACCGGACCTCCGCCGCGGCCGTCAGCAGCGTCATCACGAAGAAACAAGTCAAAATGCGCATTTCCATCTTGTGGGACCCCGCTTCCCCCCACCCAGGTTTCAAATCTGTCCACCTCGCGGACACTTGCACCCACCGCGCGGACACCCTTTTCCTCGATCCCCCTTTTCCATTAGTATGGACCCACACGTGCATGACCGGATCATGCCGCCGGCCGCCCACCCGCGCGCCGGTAATTCAAACGAGGGATGCACCATGCCGTTTTCACTCACAGACTCCGTCGGCGCCGGCTGCAAGAACAACAAAGCCGATGTTGAAGCCGTCCAGACCCAGCTCAACAAGTACATTCACGCCCAGTTGCTCGGGCCGCTCGAACTTCTCCCCATCAACGGCAAAGCCACCAGCAGCGGCGCCACCGTGAAGGCCATCAAGGAATTCCAGAAACGCGTCTGCGGAATGACCAACCCCGACGGCAAGATCTCGAAGGATGGTACAACCTCCCAGAAACTGGCCAATGACCCCCACATGACGCCCATGCAGGCGGCCATCCTTGCCTATTCCCTCAAGGCCCTCGCCTTTGGTCCCCCGGCGGGCATCCCCGCCGACCTCTGGTCCCGCGCCTTGAAGAACCTGCTGTCCCACAGCGGCGATGCCCGGCTGCTCCAGGGCCACCTGCTCACGCTGATCGACTTCCGCAAGATCA
>DNFG01000498.1 GCA_003487005.1 Bryobacterales bacterium | reverse complement strand
GCCTGGGCTCGGTAACCCACGTCGATGCGAGCGCAAGTGGGCTGATTGAGGGATTTGAAGCGATCACTGTTTCGGCCACCGCGTCCTGTCCCGCACAGACGGTGCTCCTGGGAGGCGGATGCGAAATGACCTCCCAGAGTTCGCCGGACCACTACTCTGGGCCGGTTCTCTCCTCGTTCCCCGCGTCCACCTCGTCGTGGGCGTGCAAGGCCGCTGGGGGGAGCTATTACTATATGGGCATGGTCGGGGTGAAGGCCTATGCGCTGTGCGCGAGTACAAGTGAGGAGGGGCCGGTTGAGGCCGCAGCGCCGCCGTCGCAGGTTCTGAAGCAGTAGTCTGAAGCGGCGATCCCGATTTCCAGGGCCGGGGTGCACTCCGCGTCCCGGCCCGGAGCGGACCGGTCAGATTTCGAGGCTGGCGACGTCCACCCGGGAGCGCCGCCCTTCGACGACGACGATACCCGACTCGGTGACGTGGTACTTCTGGCGATCGGTTTCGGGATCGTAGCCGATCACGGTGCCCTCGGGCAGATGGACGTTCTTGTCCAGGATGGCCCGGCGGATCTTGCAATGCCGGCCGATGTCGGCATTGTCGAAGATGATTGAATCTTCGACGAGGGCGCCGGTGTGAATGCGGACGCTGCGTCCGAGCACGGAATTCTTCACCATGCCGCCGGAGAGAATGGAACCGGAGGAGACGATGGAATCGATGGCCTGACCGCGGCGTCCATCCTCATCGAAGGTGAACTTGGCGGGCGGGTCGTCGTAGCCGGCGGTCCGGAGGGGCCAGCGGCGGTTGTAGAGATTCAGGACGGGCGCGACCATGCGCAGGTCCATGGTGGCTTCGTAGTAGGCCTCGATGGTGCCGACATCGCGCCAGTAGACGGGCGCGCCGATGGGGTCGCCGGGGATCCGGTTGGTTTGGAAGTCGTAGGCGTAGACATCCCCCTTCTCGACCCAGCGGGGGAGGATATTGCGACCGAAATCGTGCGAGGAATCCTCCAGTTTGGCGTCTTCGTGGAGGTATTTGAGCAGCGGCCCGGTGGAGAAGGTGTAGTTGCCCATTGAGGCGTAGACCATGTCCGGATTGCCCGGGATGGTGGGCGCATTGGGGTTCTTCTCGTGGAAGGCGAGGACGCGGCCGTCGGGAGCAACTTCGATGACACCGAATTCGCTCGCGAATTCCTTGGCGACCGGGATGGCGGCGACGGTGGCCTGGGCGCGTTTCTGCTCGTGAAATTCGATCATCTCGCGGATGTTCATCCGGTAGATGTGATCGGCGCCGAAGACGGCGACGATGTGGGGATCGGACTGTTCGATCAGGTTGACATTCTGGTAGATGGCGTCGGCGGTGCCTTTGTACCAGGTTTCGCCGGGTGAGCGCATCTGCGCGGGGACGGGGATGATGTAGTGGTTTTTGAGAATCCCGGAGAACTCCCATCCATCCCGGAGGTGCTGCAGAAGCGACTGGCTCTTGAACTGGATGAGAACGTAGATCGAGTAGATCCCGCTGTTGACGAGATTCGAGAGTACGAAGTCAATGATGCGGTACTGGCCCCCAAAGGGAACAGCGGGCTTGGCCCGTTCCTTGGTCAGGGGGTAGAGGCGGGTACCTTTCCCGCCGGCAAGGACAAACGACAGCACGCGTAGCTGCATGAAGGGCTCGAACTCCTTCCGTTTTCAAAGGATAGCACCGATGCCCCGCGTAAGTCGTTCCAGTGGAGAGGGCAATCCGGGACCGGGCAACAGGGTACGCGCCAGCGATGCGAATAGTCCAGTTGTCGAGTGGACTAGGGGATTCCCGGAATGCGGACCTGGCTGTAAAGAGCCGATAAAGAGGGCGTGTGGAAGCTGATTGCATTGGTTTTTGCCACGTTGGTGGCGCTATTCGGTCAACAAGTGGATTCGATTGAGCGGCAGCGGCAAGCTCTGGAGCGGCAGCGTTCGGCGCTGACGGCGGCCACGGGTCCGGACCGTCAGAAAGCGGTGGTCGAGCGGCAGAGGGCCGGGGCAGCGCGGCAGCAGGGTGAGGGGTTCTTCGCTCTGCCGTGGCCGGAACGGCCGCGACTGGCGGCGGCGTTCGGCTGTGTGCCGCTGCGGGGGGCCGAACTGGATGCCCTGGTTGAGCGGAGCGCGCGGGACCACGCGCTGGCCCCGGGTCTGTTGCGGGCCGTGGTGCGTCGCGAATCAGGATTCCAACCCTGCGCGGTGAGCCGGGCGGGCGCCATGGGCCTGATGCAGTTGATGCCGGCGACGGCGGCGGCGATGGGTGTGGTGGATCCGTTCGATCCGGCCGAAAACATTGCGGGCGGAAGCCGGTTTCTCCGTCAGATGCTGGACCGGTATGGCGGCAATCTTGGACTCGCCCTGGGGGCGTACAATGCTGGCCCTGGCCGGGTGGACCGGAGTGGCGGGATTCCGCCGATCCGCGAGACGCAGGAGTATGTTCGCGGGATTCTGGGAGAGTTCTCTCCCCCCGAATGAGGGGGAGAGGGAATAGTACCAAACTGGTCCGAGACCCACTTCACAGACGCTAAAGCACAGATGAAGAAAGGCCGATAGACGGGGTGAAGGCGAAATGATGAGGCCCCTCCAGGACACAACCCGGTCGCGAGTGAGCGCGCTCCGCTCCATACCGCGTGAGGCGGCTGCCACGACGCTACCGGCCTTCCACCCGATGCCGTCTCATCTGCTGGAATCCGCCCGGCACACGATACTGCTGGTGGATCCCGTGGACGTGAACCGGTCGCTGCTGAAGGGAATTCTGAAGGCGGGCTCGTACCGGCTGCTGGAGGCGCGAAACCCGGTCGAAGCCATGGTGGTTCTGGAACGGGAAGCGGTGGACCTGATCATCGCGGAAGTGATGATGCCGGAGATCAGCGGCATGGAATTCTGCCGGCGGGTCAAGCGGAACCGGAGAACTCAACTGGTTCCGGTGCTGCTCGTCACGAACCTGAATGGGGTGGAGAACGAAGTGGCGGGCCTGGAATCGGGTGCGGACGAATTCCTCACCAAGCCCCTGCATCCGCTCATCGTGCGGACGCGGGTCCGGGCGATGCTGCGCAACAAGATGGCGTTTGACAGCCTGGAAGAGGCCGAAACCATTCTTTTCGCGCTGGCGCAAACCATCGAGCAACGGGACAAGGAGACGAGCCACCATTGCCAGCGTCTGGCGGCGCTGAGTGTTGCGCTGGGCATCGCGATCGGTCTGCCGGAGGAAGATCTGGTGGCACTGCACCGGGGCGGATATCTGCACGACATTGGCAAAATTGCCGTACCGGACGAAATTCTGTTCAAGCAGGGCCGGCTGACCGATGACGAGTGGGTGATTATGCGAGGGCACACGCTGGCGGGCGAGGCGATCTGCCGGCCGATGAAGAGCCTTTCCCAGGTCCTTCCGATTATCCGGAACCACCACGAAAAATGGGACGGTACGGGCTACCCGGACGCGCTGGCGGGCGAAGACATTCCGCTGCTGGCGCGGGTGCTGCAGCTCGCCGACATCTACGACGCGCTCACGTCCACGCGCAGTTACAAAGAAGCCTTTCAGCCAGCCAGGGCGATCGAGATTCTGGAACGGGAAGCCGCGGAGGGATGGCGGGATCCCGAACTGGTTTCGGTTTTCTGTGAGATAGTGCGGCAGCCTGGGTTTTTGACTCGCGGGACGGAGTTGTTCGCCGCCCAGACGGACGAAGCCGAGGTGGATGAGGGATTGAAGGGCATGAGGGAATCGCTGAGCCGGATGAGCCGCGAGTTGCTCAGGTGAAGTTGCCGCCGGGATGAGATCCCGCCGGAGGTTGCACCGGCGAACCGGCGTTGGGGCGAATCTGGCGGGCAGGGTGGACGTCAAAGGAAACGATCTGTTATGTAAGGACTTGCGGACGGCGCGGTTTGCGCGCGGTAGCGCCATTGACCGCCGGCGCGATGAACTTCGGGAGTCCGGTTCTGACGCCGCTGCGGCAGCCGAATCCTGGAACAAATGGGATGCAGTCAGCGTTTCCCCACTTCGAGGAGGCAGAACCGATGAAACAGATCACGGCGGGCTTGCTGGCGATGGCGCTCTGGCTGACGGGGTGCTCGATCAAGGTGGATGGCGATGGCGGCCCGCTGGAGCGGCCCGGCGAACTTGTGGAGACGATGGAGAGCGTGGAACTGCCGCAGGCCGAACTGGTCCACGTGGATCTGACGATGGGGGCGGGCAAACTGGTGGTGGAGGGTGGTGCGAAAAAGCTCATGGAAGGCGAATTCCGGTACAATTTGGCCTCCTGGAAGCCCGAAATTCGCTTCGAAGAGACGGGCGTCCGCGGTTCCCTGTCGGTGAAGCAGGGGGCGGGCACGGCGATGGGCGAGGCCAGGAACGAATGGCACATCCGTCTGGCGGACGCGACGCCGATCGATCTGGTAGTGAACTGCGGCGCGGGGGAAGGTGAACTGGATTTGCGGGGCCTCAATCTGCGGAGTGTGGAAGTCCGGATGGGAGCAGGCCGGCTCGAACTGGATTTGCGGAGCGAGTACGCGAGGGACATCGAGGCCTCGGTGGAAGGCGGCGTGGGCGAAGCCACGGTCTATCTGCCGAAAGGCCGGCCGGTGGAGGCACGCGCCGAGGGCGGCATCGGCAAGATCAAGGTGCAAGGGCTGAAGAAGGAGGGCGACCGGTGGGTGTCCGAGGACGATGGCCGGGACAAGCCAGTGATCCGGGTCCAGGTCAAGGGAGGGATTGGGGGGATCAATATCTACGCTGAGTGAGGGTTGCGAGTGGCATCAAGGACGCCACGGACGGCGGCCAGCAGCGGCTCGCGGGAGAAGGGCTTGAGGAGGGTGGCGTCGGCGCCCAGGGCCTTGGCGGCGGCCTGGCAGGAATCGTCGTACACTTCCGCCATCGCGATGAGCCGGGGTAATCGGCCAGAGCGGCGCAGGCCGGCGATCGTGGCGAACCCATCGCCAGCGGGCGGGACGAGGTTGATCAGCAGTGCCTCCCAGGGCTCGGCTTCGAGCCGGGCAAGAGCTTCGCTGCTACTGGCGGCCTCCGCGCGATAGCCTGCATCAACAAGGCAGACCTGGACGAATTCGCGAATGGCCGGATCTTCGTCCACCACGAGGATGCGAGGGGCGGGAGTCGCCGACAGGGCTTCCCGGACGGCGGCGGCGAGTTCATCCGCCGAAAAGGGCTTGGCGAGGAATTGACTGCCGGTCAAACTCAACTGAGCCTTCGGAAGGGAATCCGGGACGAAGCCCGAAACGAACAGGACGCGAACGCCGGGGTAGAGCCCCCGAATGATCCCGGCGGCTTCCGGACCGCTGATGCCCGGCAGCATGACGTCGGTGAGAACCAGATCGAGGACGCCCGAATACTGGCGGGCAATCTCGACGGCCTCTTCTCCGGTCGAGGCGGGCAGGACCTCGTAGCCAAGGCCAGCCAACAGACCGGCAGCGAACTGGCGGACCTCGGCATAGTCCTCGACCAGCAGGATTGTACCGGCGGCCTGGTTGTCAGTGGCCGCGGTTACGGTCGCGACTTCCTCGAGTGGTTGCGAACCCGCATCGGGTACGAAGACGCTGAACGTTGCACCCTTGCCTGGAGCGCTGGTGACCTGGATCCATCCCCGGGCCTGCTTGACAATTCCGTAGACAGTCGGCAGTCCGAGACCGGTACCTTTGCCGGGGGCTTTGGTGGTGAAGAAGGGCTCAAAGACACGGCGTTGCACTTCCTGATCCATACCCACGCCCGTATCGGAGACGCGGAGGACGATATAGGAGCCGGGCTCCGCCTCGGGGAAATTCGGCGTTTCGGCCGGGTCGATCTGGACACGGTCGAGATCGATGCGCAGGATTCCGCCCGAGGGCATGGCGTCGCGGGCATTGACGACCAGATTCATGACGACCTGCTCGAACTGGCTCCGGTCCGCGATGATGGTGGCGTCGCGGGGGCCTGGTTGGACGACCAGGCGGATATTCTCGGGCAGGATCCGTTCGTAGAAGCCAACGAGACCACTCAACAGCGAGTTGAGGTCCAGCGGTGCGGGATTCCCAGGTTGGCGGCGGCCGAACAGGAGGAGTTGGCGGGTGAGATCGGCCGCCTTCTCGCCGGCACGCTGGATGGTGGTGAGCCTCTGCCGGATCTGCTCGGGGAGCGATGTGTCGGAGGCGAGCAGTTCGCTGTAACCATTGATGATGGTGAGCAGATTGTTGAAGTCGTGGGCAACGCCTCCGGCCAGCATTCCGATCGCTTCCATCTTTTGGGCCTGATGGAGCTGGGCCTCCAGCCGCTTCTTCTCGGTGACGTCTTCCTTGACCGCCACGAAATGCCTGATCTCGCCGCGCTCGTCACGCACGGGCGAGATGGAAACGCTCTCGAAGTAGAAGGATCCGTCCTTCTTTCGGTTCTTGAGTTCACCATTCCAGGTCTGGCCGGAGAGGATGGTCTGCCAGAGTTCCTGATAGAGGGTCTCTGGGGTCTCGCCGGACTGGAGAATGCGAGGATTCTTGCCGCGAATCTCGGCGAGGGTGTAGCCGGTGAGGTCCTCGAACTT
>DNFG01000304.1:6544-6820 GCA_003487005.1 Bryobacterales bacterium | reverse complement strand
CTCCCGTCTGCTTCTCTCTTACATCAAACCCCGGACCCGCCCCAGCGCCAGCCTCCGGACGAAATCCAGATCACCGTCCAGGAAATCATATCCGGGCAGCGACGCCGGAGCCTCCCACCGGATCTGCTCGAACGCTTCGCAGCGAGGCTCGCCGGTGAACGATTCCACCCGGTGAAACAACAAGATCAGCGGCCCGCGCCCGTTGGAACTGTGCTCGTAGCGCGCGACCTCCGCGCCAACCACGGCCTCGACGCCCAATTCCTCGCGCAACTCGCG
>DNFG01000304.1:544-6200 GCA_003487005.1 Bryobacterales bacterium | reverse complement strand
ACCTTGCCGCCGGGAAACTCCCATTTCAGCGCGTGCCGGTCGTTCGCCATCCTCTGGCCAATCAACAGCTTGCCCTCGCGCTGGAGGACACCCGCGACGACGATGGTTGTCCGGATCATGCCAATTCGGGGAAAATGAGAGACTCGAACCGCGGAAGCGGCCAGCCCATGTCCTCATTGTACAGCGAACAGCTTCTCGACCACTTCCGCCACCCCCGCCACGCCGGGCTGCTGCCTCCGCCGGCCATCACCATCACCGCCGAAAACCCCGCCTGCGGGGATCTGCTGAAGCTCAGCGCCCTGGTCGAGGACGGCATCATCCGCGACGCCGGCTTCCAGGTCCGCGGTTGCACCGCCTCGATTGCGGCCGGCAGCGCTCTCGCCGCGTGGCTTCATGGACAGCCGGTTGCCGCCCTCGCGGCGGCGGACATCCCCGCAATGATCGAACAGGCGCTCGGCGGGCTGCCCGAAGCCTCCCGCCATGTCGCCGTTCTCTGTACCGATGCCGTCCGCGCTCTCGCGCGCTCCGTCTAGCGCTGCACCCGGCCCGAGCCGCCTTCCTTCAGCAGCGACTCCACCTCGGCGCGCGTAAAGCGGTTGAAATCTCCCGGAATCGAGTGCTTCAGGCAACTCGCCGCCACCGCGAACTCGAGCGCGTCCTGATGGGTGGGCAGATTGAGCAGCCCGAAAATCAGGCCGCCGCCGAAGGCGTCGCCGCCGCCCACCCGGTCCACGATGTGCGTGATCTCGTAGTGCCGTGAGAGCAGGAACTCCTTCCGGTTATGCAGGCACGCCGACCAGCCATTGTGCGAGGCCGAGCGCGACTCGCGCAGCGTGATGGAGATCAGCTTCAGGTTCGGGTACGCGTCCAGCACCTTCGAGGCGAGATGCTCGTACTTGGCCCGGTCGAGTTCGCCCGAGTGGACGTCGACGTCCGCCTGAATGCCGAGCGCCTTCTGGCAGTCCTCTTCGTTGGCGATGGCGTAATCGACATACCGGACGAGTTCGCGCATCACTTCGGGCGCGGTTTTTCCGTATTTCCACAGATTTTTGCGGAAGTTGAAGTCACACGACACGGGAACGCCCAACGACTGGGCCGTCTTCGCCGCCTCGATCGACAGATCGGCCGCCGATTGCGACAAGGCCGGCGTGATGCCTGTGACGTGGAACATCGCGGCGCCGGTCAGGATCGTCTTCCAGTCCAGATCGCCCGGCTTCGCCAGCGCGATGGCCGAGTTTTCACGGTCGTACACCACCTTGGACGGCCGCTGATTCGCGCCCGGTTCGACGAAATAGATGCCAAAACGGCCTTTCTGGCGCTTCACCATCGAGACGTCCACGCCCACGGCGCGCATCTGGCCGAGGAAGGCCTCCACGATCGGATTATCCGGCGGCAGCACCGTCACATAGCGCGCCGCCTGGCCATAATTGGCCACCGACACCGCGACGTTGGCTTCGCCTCCGCCGAACGTGGCGAGCAGCGAAGGCGACATCAGAAAGCGCTCGTAACCCGGGGGCGCCAGGCGGAGCATGATTTCACCGAAAGTGACAACCGGTTGGGAAGACATGAAACGAAGGCCTCTTTCTAGGGAGCGGAGGAAGGCAGCGCCACCGCCTCCAGCGCGAACGCCCCGTCCATCGAAGGCAGACCTTCGAAAAGCAGCAGCGTCGACGCCGGCGGCCGCGCCGGATTGAGAAAATCAGGACGCACCTGCCGGACCAGCGCCGCCAATTGCGTCGAAAGTGGGTATGTATTGAGGAAAATCGTGTTCTTGAGCGACGAATTCGCGCCATTGAGCGTCTTTTCCAGGCGCTCGAAGGCCAGCCGCGCATCGGCTTCGGTATACCGGAATGCCAGTTGCGCCCCGGCCAGCACCACTTGCGGCGCACCCACCAGCGCCACCTGCGAATAGCTCTTCGACTGCGCCAGCCCGGCCGGGTTCAGCAGCACCACGTCCTGCGCCGGCTTCGTGGACAGCCGCGCCACCCCCTCGCACTCCACCAGCGTCTGCACTGGCGCGCGCTGGGTCTGCACCAGCAGCGGCTGAATCCGCGGAAACCGCTTCGCCACCGCCGCCCGGACCGCGCCGGCGTCGCTCAGTGAAGAAAGGAAACACGAGACACGCAGCATGGACTCCGGTCCCGCCCCAGCGGCCTTTGCCGCCGCTTCGAGATTCGCGAGGGACTCTTCCGCCAGCGGCGCCACCCGCACCTCCAGCGGCCCATCGCGGGTCACCAGTTGTCCCGACAGCAGCGCCAGCCCATTCGGGTTCTGCACCTTCTGTTCGGCCAGCGTCGCCTCCATCTGCACCTGCGCGCCATCCATCGGCAGAGAACCCGCCTGCACCACGCTCAGCACGGGCAGCGCCTTCTTCTTCTTCGTGAAGACTTCGCTGACGATCGCCTGGACCCGGCGCATGTCCCCAGTCCCGGCCACAAACGCCCGTATTTTCACCACCTCGTTGCGACGAGCGTGGCGCAGCAGGCGATCCAGGCCGTCCCTCACCTGCTGCGACAGCAACCCCTGGCCCGACATCGGCACTGTGTAGAACGACAGTTTGTCCACCGGGACCGTCAACACGGCCGGCGGATCGGGGAAGACTTCAAGCGTCTGCGTGAAGTCTTCGTCGGACTTCTTCTTGCGGCGCTGCGCTTCGGCAGGCTGAACGGCCAGAAATGCGAAGACGATGAGCGTGAGCAGGGCCGTGATGCGGCGATGAATCATGGTCTCGCTGCTATCGTAGCAAAGCGAGCGCGATGGCTCCCGCCGCGAGGCCCGCGGCGAGGTTGATGGCCTTCACCCGGACGAAATCCCGGGCCGAATGTGCCAGCAGCGGCAGCATCCCGTGCCCGTCCTGCACGACTGAATTGGCCAGCAGGGCCGCGAAGGGGATGGCCCCCTCGGCGTACAGGGTGACGAAAATCAGGTGCGGACCCGACTCGGGAATGATGCCCGTCACCGCCGCCGCCGCCGTCAGCAGCCAGGGACTGGCGCCCGCGGCGGGATGGTCCGTCAGAAGGCGCGTCAGCGGCCCTGTCGCGGTCAGCGCGGCGAAGGTCCAGAGGAAGACCCGCGGCACGTGCCGCCGGGCGACGTGCTTCCAGAGGTGCTCGTCCAGAAAATGGTCGGTCACGGTCACCGCGATCCAAAGCGAGATGCCACCCGCCAGCAGCAGCGTCACCCGGATCCAGTTCCACTCCGGCGGACCCAGTTCGCCCGCCGCCACCGCAAACACGAACAGGGCGAGCGCAGTGGTCAGAATCCCGCGCGAGGCGCTGCAGTGCCGCCATTGCGCTTTCAGCCTCTCCAGTGTGAACGGCGTGGCGGCGTCCTCTTCGTGCAACAGAAGGGCCTCGCAGTGCGCGGGCGTGGCGGGTTTCCGGACGAGCAGATCCACCAGCGCCCCCGCGGCCAGCCCCAGAGCCAGCAGAATCGCCATCAACCGGACTGCCGCCCCCGGAGCCAATGCGAGAAGAACAAAGGCCTCGTCGCCGCTGGTGGCAATCATCGCCGCCACCACCGCCCCCACCGAAACCGCGCCGTGGGTGTAGAGCGTCACCACCAGAAACGCTCCCAGGCACCCCGGCGTCACGCCGAGCAGCGCCGCCACCGCGTACTGGGTCATCCGGCTTCCCGACAGCCACTGCTGCCACCGGCCCCGGGTCTGCACGTTCAACGACTCGACGATCAGCATCATGGCGGCCACGAAGCCGGTGATCATCAGACTTTCATGCAGGATGCGGATCATCGGATCCGGCGCGGGTCAGGGTTTTCCGGGCGCGCCGGGCGTGTCGTGAACAAAACGGCCATCGGCCTTCCGGCGGCCGGACCGCGACTGGTCAAACCAGCCCGCCCTGCTGCCGGGAAATGAGTCGAATTCGGGGACGTAGGGCTTGATATCGAGCAGAGGCGTACCGTTGATCACGTCCACGTCCGCGATCTCGAGTGCGCCGTCGCGAATCCCGGTCAGGCGAACCGCGCTCATTCCGAGCGGCGACGGCCGCGCGGGCGAGCGCGTGGCGAAAATGCCCCTCGGGGTCTGATCGAGAAACGGCGTCACCGTCAGCCGTCCCGGCGAAGCCTTGTGCAGCCAGTACACGAGCCAGATCCGCTCGAAACCCTCGAGGTCCTTCAAGCCATCAAGATATTTCTCGCGCAGCAGCACCCGCCCGCGGGCGCCCTCCGCGCGGGATGGCTGGATGGGCGTCCCGGCAGGTTCAAGGAAGGGCGACTCGATGTGTCCGATCGGCTCGATCGTCAACGTGGACATGACTTCTCCCCCGGAGGCCGGCAGCGCCGCCGCCGCCATCGAAGGCAACGCGGTCAACCGCCAGCGGGCGGAGATCTTCTGGCTCATGCAGGCTCCCAGTCATAACATACACCCACCGCGGCATCGGCAAGGCGCGCGCCCAGTCGTTCCGCGAAGCGGGCGATGGCCGCGGGACCCGTGCAATGACACGGCGCCACGATCTTCACTCCCGAACACAGCAGCAGGCCCGCCGCCGCTTCCCAGGCTTCCGGCTTGGCGTGGCTCAGGTGCAAACCTCCGATCACCGCCGCGATCGGCCGCGCGGGCGCGATCGCCTGAATCGCCTGCAGCGAGTTCGCCAAACCCGCGTGGGCACAGCCCAGTAGGGCCACTGAACCCTGGGCCGTCTCGATCGCCAGCGCCTGGTCGTCCACCATCGGATCCGGCACCCGGCAGGCGGGGTCCAGGAAGAAAATCGGCGGCCCCGGCGGCGGTTCGATCGTCCGCGCGATCGGTCCCGTGCTGGTCAACCCCTCCAGAACGGGCGTGGGCTGCCGGGTCCACTGCACTCGCGAACGATGCGCCCGGATTGCCGCCACGCCGGCCTTTGACATCCCGATCGAGCGGATCGGGCGCCCCGGTTCGTGGATGTACTTCGGCTCCGCCGCCGCCGGGTGCAGATACAGCAGCGCCTGCGGATTCAGGCGGAGGATGAATGCCAGTCCGCCGGAATGATCGGCATGCCCGTGGCTCAGGATGATCGCATCCAGTCCGCTGAGCCGGCACCCCAGCGCGACCGCGTTGGCCTCCAGACTCTCCGAATTGGGACCGGTATCGAATAACAATCGGCCGTTGGGGGTTTCCACGAGGGCGGAGAAACCATGTTCGGCATGCAGGCCGGGGGCGGCGTTGTTGTCAGTGAGAAGGGTAATTCGTGATTTAGAGACCATGAACTCGGATTCGCCCTAATACGACAGCGATGTCCTAATCATAAAGCAAAACGGAAGAAAGTGTACTGGTTTTTTTGGTGCTACGATGACCGCGTGCGCCACCACCGCCCGCAGTCCGCCTACTTCACTGAATATAAACAGGTTGTCTCACGATTTCCGCCCCCGTTCGAGCGCGCGGCCCGCGCATTCCACGGTCCGGCGGCTCCGATTTTCCCCGGATTCGCGCCTTTCGCCATGCCCATTTCCGGCCGTGCGGCGCACTCCGCGCGGGGGAGGTCCTGACTATGAATCTCCGGCTTGCCTTTTACGGCGACGACTTCACCGGCTCCACCGACGCCCTGGAAGCCCTCGAACTCGCCGGCATCCGCGCCCGGCTGTTCCTCCATCCGCCTTCTCCCTCGGAACTCGCCGCGTTCCCCGGCCTCGAAGCAGCGGGCGTGGCGGGCGGGAGCCGGAC
>DNFG01000304.1:0-241 GCA_003487005.1 Bryobacterales bacterium | reverse complement strand
GAAGCGGGGAATGGTGAGCCGGACCTTCACTCCCGCCGAAATGGACGCTCACCTGCCCGCCATTTTCGAGGCTCTCGCCGCCCTCGGCGCGCCTTTGATCCACTACAAAGTCTGTTCCACCTTCGATTCATCTCCAACGACGGGCAGCATCGGCCGCGCCATCGAAATCGGGGGCGCCCGGCCCCCGCCCCCGGCCCCCCCGCTTCCCTAGCACCGAGCACGCAACCCGCTCTACACCCGC
>DNFG01000149.1 GCA_003487005.1 Bryobacterales bacterium | reverse complement strand
CTTGATGATGCTCGAACTGTCCCCTATTCCGCCATCACCCCCCAACAGACCCTCAACGAACTCAATCCCCCCAAAACCGCCCTGGCCGAACGCTCCGCCCCCCTCCACTGGGCCGAAGCCGACATGATCGACGATAACGAACTCAACGAAATCCTCTGGCTCGCCATCAAAGGCACCCAGCCCCCCGCCCCCACCCGCAGCTACTTCGGAAGGTAAACCACCCCATGAATCTCCGCCTCGTTCTCCCTGCCGCCATCTGCGCCACCGCGCTCCTCCTCACTTCCCAACCCGGCACGCCCGAACGCGTCGGCCCCGACGGCAAAGGCGGGTTCCTCCTCCCCATCGGCTGGACCCTCCGCCCCGCCGGACGCCATGTCCAACTCGACACCTTCCCCATGACCGTCGTCCCCTCCCCGGACCACCGCTTCCTCGTCGCCCTCAACGGCGGTCGCAACAAACCATCCCTCTCCGTCATCGACGTCCGCTCCGAAAAGGAAATCCAGCGCCTCCCCGTCAACGACCTCTGGCTCGGACTCGCCTTCAACAAAGTCGGCAACCGCCTCTACGCCGGCGGCGGCGCCCAGTCCCGCGTCTACGAATTCTCCTTCGACAACGGCCAGCTCGCCCCCACCCGCGAATTCCCCGGCCCCTCTCCCGCCACCGCCTCCGAACGCGTCTTCCTCGGCGACATCACCCTCTCCCCCGATGAATCCTCCCTCTTCGTCACCAGCCTCTATCAGGACGCCCTGCTCGAATTCACCCTCCCCTCCGGCGAACTCAAACGCAAGATCCCCACGGGGAGCCGCCCCTATCGCGTGCGGTTCACCCCCGACGCCAAATCCCTCATCGTTTCCAGTTGGGGCGACAACCGCGTCGTGCTCCACGACCCCGCCTCCGGCGCCGAAACCGCCCGCCTCGATGCCGGCCTCCACCCCACCGACTTCCTCTTCGACAAGAAAGGCCGCCTCTTCGTCGCTGCCGCCAACACCAATACCGTCGCCGTCTTCCGCCCTGAAAACGGCCAATGGACCCGCGCCGAAACCCTCAACGTCGCCCTCACCCCCCGCCAACCCGCCGGCATGACCCCCTCCGCCCTCGCCCTCTCCCCCAACCACGAACGCCTCTATGTCGTCTGCTCCGACGCCAACGCCCTCGCCGTTGCCGACCTCTCCCGCAAGGACTCCCGACTCCTCGGCTGGATCCCCACAGGCTGGTACCCCACCGCCGTCCACACCCTCCCCAATGCCCGCCTCGCCGTCCTCTCCGGCCGCGGCTTCCGCTCCTACGCCAACGCCAGACCCACCGCCCCCGGTGAACGCCCCACCTGGGACCACGTCGCCAGCATCCAGACGGGCGCCCTTTCCTTCATCGATCCCCCCAACCCCGCCCAACTCCGCGCCCACTCCGACACCGTCCGCCGCAACTCCCCCTACCGCGACCAACTCCTCGACGCCCCCCCAGTCCCCTCCAACCACTTCCTCCTCTCCGGCAAGATCCGCCACGTCGTTTACATCATCAAGGAGAATCGCACCTACGACCAGGTCCTCGGCGACATGAAAGAGGGCAACGGGGAACCCTCCCTCGCCATGTTCGGTGAACAAATCACCCCAAATCACCACAAACTGGCCCGCGAATTCGCTCTTTTTGACAACTTCTACGTCAACGCCGACGTCTCCGCCGATGGCCACAACTGGTCCATGGCCGCCATCGCCCCCGATTTCGTCCAGAAAGTCTGGCCCTCCGGCTACGGCGGCCGCGGCGCCCGCCACCAGTATCGCTGGGGACAGGAAATCGGCGCCATGCCCCCCAATGGCTACATCTGGTCCCTCGCTCACACCGCCGGACACAAAATCCGCTCCTTCGGCTACCTCGGCGTCAACAAGCCCCTCAACCAGGTCGGCCCCGACGGCATCCACATCCAGGATGTCCTCGACCCCATCCTCAAACCCAACACCAACTTCCGCTACCGCGACTATGGCCTCGAATACCGCGACATCGACCGCGCCAAAGTCTTCCTCGAAGACCTCGCCGAACACGAAAAACGCGGCGAATGGGCCAATTTCGTCCTCATCCGCCTCGGCAACGACCACACCGAAGGCGCCCGCGCCGGACGCCCCACCCCCGAAGCCCACGTCGCCGACAACGATTGGGCCCTCGGCATGATCGTCGAAGGCATCTCCAAATCGAAATTCTGGCCCCAAACCGCCATCTTCGTCCTCGAAGACGACGCCCAGAACGGCCCAGACCACGTCGATTCCCACCGCTCCCCCGCCTACGTCATCTCCCCCTACTCCCGCCGCCCCGGCACCGTCGATTCCACCTTCTACAACACCACATCCATGCTCCGCACCATGGAAATTCTCCTCCAACTCCGCCCCATGACCGTCTTCGACGCCTCCTCCCGCCCAATGACCTCCGCCTTCATCGACACCCCCGACCCCCGACCCTACTCCGCCGAAAAAGCCCGCATCGACATCGACCAGCGCAACCCCGCCAACACCGCCGCCGCCAGACTCTCCGAACCCCTCGACTTCCGCGACGCCGACACCATCGACGACCACCTCATGAACCACATCCTGTGGCTCGCCGTCAAACAGTCCCCTCCACCCGCCCCCACGCGCAGCTATTTCGGCCGGGACTGATCAGCCCCATTCCCGATATGCTGTATGAGGCCGGCGCCGCTCCATGCCTCACACCTACATCTGCTTCGTCTGGCACATGCACCAGCCCTTCTACAAGGACCTGGCCACCGGCGAATATCAGCTCCCCTGGACCCGCATGCATGCCCTCAAGGACTACTTCGGCATGGTCAAGATCCTTGAGGATTTCCCCGATATCCGCCAGACCTTCAACCTCGTCCCCTCCATGCTCGTCCAGATCGAGGATTACGCCAAAGATCACGCTCAGGACCCCTTCCTCCGCGCCGCCCTCAAACCCGCCGAGCAACTCTCCCCCGCCGAACAGGACTTCATCCTCAAATACTTCTTCCAGGCCCACCCCGGCCGCATGATCTACCGCTATCCCCGCTACGGCGAACTCTACGACCGCCACCGCGGCGCCAACGGCAACCCCGAACGCGCCCGCCGCGCCTTCTCCCCCCAGGACTTCCGCGACCTCCAGATCCTCTCCCAACTCGCCTGGTTCGACGAGGAATTTCAGGAACACGACCCCGAAGTCCGCGCCCTCATCGACAAAGGCCGTGACTTCGACCCCGCCGACCAGTCCCTCATGGGCCGCAAACAGACCGAAATCTGCGCCAAAATCCTCCCTATCTACCGCGAATTCGCTAAAAAGGGCCAGATCGAGCTCTCCAT
>DNFG01000028.1 GCA_003487005.1 Bryobacterales bacterium | reverse complement strand
TGCTCTTCCGATCTATTCGCGATCGCCGCGGCGGCAAGGCGATCGATGCAGCCGTCGTGCCCCTCGAATCCGCCAAGGTGGAGCTGGACGCAAGCCGCCCATTTCACATCCCAGATGGGGCTCTCTGTCAGGGCATCCAGGAGGGGCAGGGTGCCCCCGAATCCGGCCAGCCACAGTGAGTCAGAAGTCGCCGTGCCGAGATTCGAACTGAATCTGGTCACGTCCATTCCTTCACCGGGCGTGAGCAGGATTGCGACGATCTTTACTTCGTCATTAGAACCGGCGGCCCAGGGACTTTGGCGATGGTGACCGGAGAGAACCGGGGTGGTGCTGCGCATCACATCAGCGACATATCGCAAGACGCCGTTGCTGGTTATCAGGTAGTGGACCGCCCGTTCTCCCGGCGAGGGCGAGTGCAGCGCCCTGCCGTGGGTGTAGACCTCAGGAGCCCAGTAGAACGCGGTGACTTCGGCATTGTCCACGCTCCCGCGGATCACTTGTTCGACTGACAATGTCACCTTCATCAGGCGCACGCTGCTGACGCCGGATTGTGCGCTCCAGCGGATCGGCTGTTGGGCCGGTGTCCATTCAGCGGAGAGCGTTTTCCCCACAATTACGGTGGTTGCGCCGTCAAGCAGTTGCCATTGCATCAAGTCATGCAGGCGCAAGGGGTAGCGTGGACTTTGGGCACAGCCTGCCTGCAGCAAGCCGAGGACGATCAGCCCGAGCAGTGGTCCGTTTCTCACTGACAATGGCGGGGTTGTCACTGGATTCTTTCCCCTTTGGCGCGGACAAGGCGGACTGCCCATTTCTGACACCGGCGATGTGTGTCTGGTTCCCTCGGGGGGCTGCCTGGGCCGTGGATTTTGGGGATAGTCCTCGCCCACTCAAACCCCGTTTTAGCACCCGGGGGTGGTGGATTGTGGCTTAGGCCGCTTTCACGGTCAGCTTCACGCCGACTTCTTTCTGCAGCACCTGAAGAATCGCGAAGAAGTTGGCCGTGTTGGGGTTACCGCTTGGGCCGAGCATGCGATGCAGGCTCTTTACTGGTTTTTGAAGCTCCGCGGCCAATTGCTCGAACCCGATGGTCGCATTGATGACGTCGCGCAGCACCGCTTTGCCCGTGGCCGCGTCGCCGCTCAGGTAGGCGTTCATTGCTTCCAACAGTAGAGCCTTGACGAACCCGGCGTCCCGCTGGGCGCGTTCGTACACTGTTTCCCGGAAGGCTTTGGTCAGTGCCATCTGCTTACTCCTCTCCGTGCTTGCCCAAATCGATCTTGAGTTCGTAGACGCCGTTGCCGGCGCCTTCGACATTCGAGAAATTGCCCTGGCCCAATCGAGTGAGCGCCACGGTGACCCGCGCGGCCGCGGTTGCGTTCAAGGCTTTGAACCAGCGCCTGAACGGGGACCGGCCGGCTTTGTCGATGAACTCCCGGATGTCGATCCCGGGCACGCTTTGATAGTAACGCAGGAGTTACTATTCCGCCGCCGTTGGGCTGTGGTGTTCAGGTTCAGAGACCTTGTTCTCAGGAGGAAGACGGGGGCTGGTCTGCTGAAGGGAACTGGCGGTTGGGAACAGAATTAACCTGAATTGGTTTTTGCGGGTTTTGTCATTTGGAATCATTGGGTTGCCGCTGGGGCGGGCAGGGGGATGCGGCCGGCAGAGTGTCCGGGGTTGGGGGGGCTGGGTGGAAATGGTTGTCAGGCAAGGAGTTAGTGGGTTTCGGGATTAGGGGCCGAGGTCTTTGACCCTATTGGCCCCCACTGACCGGCGCGGTAGATGGCAACGGTCAGTCCCTGATCGGTCTGAAGAGGTCTGATTTCATATTCACGTCCATCGACGGTGTGGGTGATGGAGGTAATGTAGCAGGGCTCCTTTTAGGTGTTGGTTGCGGATCGGTCCGCAGCGGCAATGCTATGCATTGCAGCGTCCTTTATCATACGGGGTCGGCCGAAGGCCCGAAGGGGCCCGAAGCGGGTGTCGTGGACAGCCGCGGTTTGGGGGACACTCAATCGCTTTACCTCGAATGTGGATGCCTTCGGTAACTGCGAGCACCTTGACCGGACGGGGGCATTCGCCCGCCGAGTTCTTTCGATCCAACAGGAGGAGTCGCCCGGCACGATGGTCCGGGGGTTGAATTGGCGAACGATCGGGCCCGCTCCTCGGATGAAGTTCGGTGATTCAGTCTCCCCGAAACCCCAAACCCCGGAGGGATTTGCATTAAGGCGGGAGTGGAGTAGATGATATGGACAGCAATCATGTCGACTATCGATCCAGCACCCGAGAATACACCGAAGAAAGCAGCCCGGAGGCACCGTAGAACGAAGCCGCTCAAGCGGCAGCTGAGAGTAGTCTTTGACTCAAACGTTCTCTATACAGGCTCGGCAAGCGACCTAGTGCAAAAGGAGGTTGTCGCGATTGTAGAACAGTCGAAGTACCCGGATCTGGAGGTGGTCTGGTACTTGCCAGAGATAGTCCGCCACGAGCGTCACTACCAGATGCGGAAAAAGGCTCTCGACCTTCAGCCGGGGCTGGCTAAGATCGAGAAGCTGCTCGGGCACAATCTGGGAATCACGGAGGAGATCTTGCTCAAACGCGTGGAAGACACGGTGGCCCAGAGGCAAAGTGATCTCGGACTGGTGTTGCTGAAGTTGAATTACGAAGAAGTCGATTGGGAGCGGATGGCACGCGACTCCGCGTACCGCCGCGCGCCGTTCCAAGTCGGTGATACAGAAAAAGGCTTTCGCGACGCGCTTCTGGCGGAGTCTTTCCTGCAACTCGTTGGCGACTCACCGAAAGCCTCTCAGGCCTGCAGGATCGTTCTTGTAACTGGTGACAAGCTACTGACCGAGGCGGTTGAGAGCCGATTGAACTCAGCAGGGAATGTCCGAGTCATTGCAAGTGTGGAGGAATTGCGAGGGTTCATCAATACGCTGGTCTCGGAGGTGGACGAGACATTTGTTGCTTTGTGGAAGGATCGGGCAGCAAAGAAATTCTTTATTCAAAAGGATGAGTCGACGCTCTACTACGCAGAGCATATTCGCGATTTGATAGCCAAGAAATTTGAAAAAGAACTCGCAGTCGTACCTGCCGGTGCCCAGCTTCGTAAGAACGGTATATGGCGCATAAGCTCACCAAATTTCTCCAAGAAAAGCGGTCAGAGGGTTCATTGGGTCTCGCGAATTGAAGTCGAGGCCGAGGCTACCAGGGCCATGGCCGGAGGCCGCGAAATCGTATTGGACCGGCCACTTATGCTGAACCAAGCGCTCAGTTCGATCGGAGCACACTCGGGTCCCTATGGTTCGCTGCCCGTTTTGGATGCATTCGGACTACCTCTCGGCAGGAATACTGCTTCGTCTTCGGCCCTCCCCCTACAAGCGCCATTGTCGTTGAGCGTAGTCCCCAATGTTGAAACGGCGGCCCCCAGCCTACCGTCATTCGCGACCCTCCTGAGCGGACTCGCAGCGGCCAGTAATAGTACCGTTGTCACGCACAGAGGGAAGGACATTTTTGAAGTGCTGTGGAGCGTGGATGTGACGATAAAGGATGAGATCCGTCGACACACCATCGATGATTGCGTTCATGTCGACACTATTTGGGAGGCAGTCACCTGATCAAGACCAAACAGGCATCCCTGATGCCAGCCTTTCGCGAAATCCGACAGAGCGGGTGGTTTGGGGGGTGTTGGCGGCGGGGTCAGACGCCGCGGCGGGGGCCCCAGAGGTGGATGTGGAGGCGGGGGCAGTAGCGGTAGCCTCGGGATTTGCAGAGTTCGACGAGGGGGAGGGCTCGGGCGCGGAGGGTGGGTTCGTCGAGGCCTTCGGGCATCAGGAGGATTTTGTCGGGGGGGGCGTTGAGTTCCTGGGCTAGGGATTCGATTTCGGGGAGGTCGTTTTCGGTCTGGACGACGAATTTGAGCTGGTAGTCGTGGTTTTGAGTGAGTTGGCGGAGGGCGGGGCGGTGGATGCGGGCGTTTTCGTGGCGGATGGCCCATTGGGGGTCGCGCTGCCAGGGGGTGGAGTTGGCGAGTTTGGGGGAGATGGACATCAGGTCGCAGACGACGGGGGCCGCGACGGTGCCGGCGGTTTCGATGGTGATGTGGAGGCCGCGGGCGTGGAGGGCTTGGGTCAAATC
>DNFG01000111.1 GCA_003487005.1 Bryobacterales bacterium | reverse complement strand
CGCTTCATCACAAGCGCACCCGACCATCCAGCCGGCTCCGGCTGTCGGTTTCGGGAAAGCCGGACACACGCCCGGCCAGGAGGAAATCAGGGGGCCGGGCCGCGGACGGTGTTCCCGCCCGCGGCGCGCGAGTGCCGCCGCGGATCCTCACCGCCGCGGCGGCCCGGCCCCGGCTCGTCAGTTCGTCTCATCCGGCAGTCGCGCCGGGTTGAGTTCAAACAGATCCGCTCCGAACCACATCCGCGTCCAGTAGTTCGCGTCGTAGATCGACCGGCCACCGCTTGTCAGGAACGTCGCCGCCTGCTCCTGCGCCAGATTGGCGATCAGGTACTGCGGCAGCAGGTCGCTCGCGAAGAACGGCCGCAAATCCGGCATGGTGTGGTAGTGGGCATTCGCCTGCAGCGCGGGGTATTTCGCCCGCGCCACTGCATGGTGGTAGAGCACGGTGCTGGCCCGCAGGTTGCCGTTACGAACCAGATTGGCGAACAGCGGGTTGTCCCCCAACCCATGCTGCATCAGCACAAACTTCATCGGCACGCCCGGCAGCGTGGACCACCACAGATGCTGCATATACCCGGCCGCTTCCCCGGACTGCGTGTACCATTCCACGCGCTCGACCACATCTTGAACCGCAACCGCGCCCGGCACGCTGAAGACGCGGACCGGTTTGTACTTGTGCACATACTCGGCCAGGATGCCGTTCGGCCCGTTGAAGACAGAGGGCCTGCGGAAGGACAGCACGGGTGAGGTATTCAGCCGCAAGCGGTTCTCCTCGATCGACCCGGCAGCCCCGTCCAGAATCACTCCCGCAATGTCCGGCGAGATGGCTCCGAAGATCGCCCCATAGTAGCCCCCCTGCGACATCCCCTGATAGTGGATCTGCCGGGGATCCAGGTCCACGCGGCCGTCAAAGTCCACATCCAGCCCGGCCTTGATGACCCGCACCACCTGCTGCAGATCCAGCGCGGTCTGCCGGAAGCAGTCGCGGTGGAGGATGGGCATGTCCGCCTGCCAGCCAATCGAACAGCCCTCGCCCATATCGACGACCTGATTGCCGTCGTAATCCACGCTCCGCCCCCGGTACGGCAACTCCACCCGTGTCCCGTTCTTCTCCTGGATCACCATCTGTCCGTCCGGCCCCCAGCCCTGAGCGAACGCGTTCACCGTGATCGTCGCCATGCCGTGCCGCGCGAACGTCCCGGCATACAACGACGAATGCCACATCGCATCGCCGCCCGCATTGCCCGGTGCGATCACCACCGGGTACCCGCCCGGCGGCGGCGGCGTCGCAGGCAGATACACCGCGAACTGCAACCGCTCCGTCGCTGCCGGCAACCCAACCCGCTGTCCGGTCGGCGCTGCCGGAATCTGGTGCTTCTCATTCACGAAACTGGGCGCGCCGAACGTCCCCACGGCGATCCGCCCCACTCCGTTGAGCAGGTAGATGGGCAGATCCCTCGAGGCGCGGGTGAGGGGCGCGACGCGCGTATGGTAGCGCATCGTGATCTTCTCAACATCGGCCATGTTGAACACACTGCGCATCCCGATCGGCGCCACCCCCAGCGGAGCACCCTCCAGGGCATCGCGCGCGCTCTCCAGCCACGCCGTCACGCTCTGCGTCGTGAACACCGACGCCGCCACGATGTGGTTGGGCGCGAACTTGGGTTCGGCCAACGACACGGCTTCACGCACCCGCCCGCAATAGCCGGAAGCCTGAGCCGCGCAGGCGGTGAATGCCGGGTCCGCCGTCACCCGTCTGCCCTCCATGTCGCGCACGGCACTGGTCACCACCAGTGCATACCGCCGCGTCTGGTACAGATGTTCATCTGGCTTGGCATACGCCGTGTGCGTCGCCGGGTCGTAATACACCTGATTGATGCGCATCACATGACCCGCCGGATACAGCCCGAACTGGTCATCAAACAACTTGTCCATCCAGACGAAAAACACGCCATCGCGCAGCGTATTGACGTCGATGGGGCCCGAAAACCGGACCTGGATGCGCGGATTGATACTGAACCCGTCAAGTTCATTGACGAGCCCAATCTCCTGGCACGTGCTCGGCTCCGCGTTGCAGTCCGGCAGCGGCAGGTTCATCCGCAAGCCGGTCTTCTGGAGCGGGTCAGCGACGGTCAGCGTATCAGCGGGAAACGGAAACGGGGCAGCCGTGCCGGCGTCAAAGACGACACGGGTTCCCTGGGCATGCAGTATGCCGGCCATGACGATGGTGGCGGGAATGAGACGGATCAACCGGAACATGGGCATCTCCTTTTCGGGTTCTCAACATGTCCCGATCCTTCGAGACGCCCCAGAAGAAAACAATGGTCAACCCATGATCGTTATCTGATTTTTTTCTTATCACCCAAGTCATTGACTTCAAACCGGTTATTCGGAGCCGCAAACCGATCCGCCGCCGCGCTGCCTGCTCGGCCGCCCTTCGGATTCCCGGTTCGCTTCTGTTACTCCGGTCGTGTAACAGAGGGCGTACCGCCTTGCCGCCGGCCCGGGCCGGCTACATCAAACCTCTCTGGCGAAGCCCGCTTCTCTCGTCCCGCTCTGCCTCCATCGCCAGCGTTCAATAACCAGGCCCCACGCGCCCCACCGCCCCCGATCCCGGCCGAATCAGCCGGAGCCTTACCGGCTGTCGCTCCCGGCGTCTCTGCCCCCAAACTGCCTTGCCCCACCGGCCTGGCTCCCCAACCTCACTGAGCCAGCGGCGCCGACTGTTCCGGCGTGGTCACGCCAGGCGGCAGTTCCAGGATGCGCAGATTGCGGAAGTAGATCTTCGCGCCCTCGCTCTCCAGGCAGATGTAGCCCTTCTTCTGGGTCGCTTGACTGATGCCGTTGACGAACTTGCCGTTCACGGCGAGTTTGATCACCCCGTCCACCGCCACGATGTCGTAGGTGTTCCACTCCCCACGCCCTTTGCAGCGGTTCTCCACCGACATGCTGCGATTCCCCCGCGGGTTATCCGGCGTGGTCTTCAGGTTGCCAACCCCCCATACCTCGCCGTGGACATAGGCCACGGGCGGTGTCTGGCCATTCCTCTTGTGCAGTTCCGGCCACTCCAGTTCGAGCATCTGGACCTCGACTCCGTCCGGAAACGGACTCTTCGGATTCGGCGTCGGACTGGCCCACAGAAACATCCCCGAATTCCCGCCCGGTTCCGTGTGCATCCACTCGACATGCAGGATGAAGTTCTCATACTGCCGCTCTGTCCGCATCAACCCTGTCGGTTTCCCCGAGCACACGATCATGCCATTCTCCACCTTGAACGTGTCCGGTTGAACGTTGATGCTCACCCAGCCGGTCAGATCCTTCCCATTGAACAGGTCCCGCCACTCGGGTACCTGCTGGCCCGGCAAACCGCCGGCCACGGCCAGCAGCAGTGTCGTGACAATCGCGCCTGTGGATCCCTTCATCGTCAGTTCTGCCTCCCGCAGGAACCACCATTCTATGCCACCACCGGCCGCCCTTCCATGCAGCCGCCAGGGTGCATTCGGTGTCGGGGACCAATCATCCATGCTCCCGACCACCAGTCCCCCCGGCCCACTCACCATTCTTCAACCACTTGCAGACCCAAGCCCCGATCTCCCCTCCCGCGCCACTGCCAACCAGCCCGGCCCACCCCCGCAATGAACTAAGTACCGGAGTAACCCGCCCCCCGCAAATCCGTCCCCGGCACCAGTTGATCAATAGCGTCTCATTAAGGATTCCGCAGCCCGTCCGGAGTCCGTTCACGCCGTTTTATCAACAATATTTCCTTCCAAATCAACTACTTCCAGAAGTCCACCGTTCGGACCACCTCCATCTCCTTTTTCTAATCGAATCGAGGGTAAAAACACGATGTCCGAACACAACCGATCCGAACGCGCCCGCCGCAACGGCGCCAAATCCAAAGGCCCCACCTCGACCACCGGCAAGCGCTGGTCCTCGAAAAACTCATTCAAAACCGGCCTCTATGCCAAAACCATCGAAGCCTTCCCCAAGGAACTCCAGGACCACTACAACCGGATCCACAAAGCCTACCGCACCGACTACCGCCCGTCCGACTCCATCGAAGACGACCTCCTGGCCCAAATGGCCTTCAATCGCACCAGATAT
>DNFG01000112.1:12719-17731 GCA_003487005.1 Bryobacterales bacterium | reverse complement strand
CTCTTCCGATCTACACGGCGGCGGCGAACCGGTGCACGGGGGTGATGTCGCTGGACGAAGCGGAAGAGGTGGAGCTCGCGCAGTATGCCGAAGCGACCAGGTGGCAGGCGCGGGGGCCGCGCATGGAGGCGGCGCCAGGGTATCACACGCTGGTGATCCGGTTGCCGCAGGCGCGCAGTACGACGACCTCGGTGGCGGCGTGTTTTCTGGACCTGGACGGGTTCATCGTGGAGTAAGCGGCGGGGGCTTAGTACGATAGAAGAATGACCTCTTCGCTTGAGACCGCCGCCACGCCCGCGCAGGCGGTCATGGACCTGGAACGCGCATATTTGCTGCAGAATTACGGCCGTTATCCGCTGGTGCTGAAGCGGGGCAAGGGTTGCTGGCTGTATGATCTGGACGGCAAGCGCTACCTGGACCTGATTTCGGGGATTGGCGTCAATTCACTGGGGCACGCGCATCCGCGGATCACGCGGGTGATCCGGGAGCAGGCAGCGCGGCTCATCCACAGTTCCAACCTGTACTATCACGAGTTTCAGGGGCCGCTGGCGAAGATTTTGTGTGAGACGTCGGGTCTGGACCGGGCGTTTTTCTGCAATTCGGGGACGGAAGCCGTGGAGGGCGCGATCAAGATGATGCACGCCCACGGCCGGCGGATCGCGGCGGAGAAGACGGAGATCGTGGCGCTGGAGAACAGCTTTCACGGGCGGACGATCGGGGCGTTGTCGCTGACGGGGCAGCCGAAGTACCGGCAGGATTTCGAGCCGCTGATGCCGGGCGTGAAGTTTGTGAACCTGTGCGACGAAGCGGCGTTCGAGGCGGCGGTGACGGAGCGGACGGCGGGGATCATCGTCGAGACGATTCAGGGGGAAGGTGGGATCTACCCGATCAGCGCGCAGTGGCTGAGGCGGGCGCGGGAACTGGCGGACCGGCACAATGCGCTGCTGGTATTTGACGAGATTCAGTGCGGGATCGGGCGTCCGGGGACGCATTTCGCGTATCAGCTGCACGAGCCGGCGATTCTGCCGGACGTGGTGACGCTGGCGAAGCCGATTGCGTGCGGGTTGCCGCTGGGAGCGATCATCGCGAACGCGAAAGCGGCGGAGTCGATCGCGCCGGGGATGCACGGGACGACGTTTGGGGGGGGCGCGCTGGCGTGCCGGGTGGCGCTGGAGTTTTACGACATTCTGGAAGAGTTGATGCCGCAGATGAAGCGGGTCGGCGCGTATTTCTTCGAGCGGTTGAAGCAGATGCAGCGGCGCTACAGCTTCATCAGGGACGTGCGCGGGTTTGGGCTGATGATCGGCGTGGAGACGGACTTCCCGTGCAAGCATCTGGTGGCGGAGGGGATGAAAGAGGGGATGCTGTTCAATGTTACGCACGAGAACGTGATCCGGATGCTGCCGCCGTACATCTTGACGGAGAAGGAAGTAAACAAGGCGATTGCGGGGCTGAACCGGATCTTCCGGCGGTGCTAGAGCAGGGCGGTGCGCTTCTGTTTCTCGAGTAGCTTGACGACCGCGCCTACGCTCTGGGCCATCTCACGGGGGCAGACGAGGAGGGCGTCGGGGGTGTCGACGACGACGAGATCGCGGACGCCGGCGAGGGCGACGAGTTTGCCGGCGGGGGCGTCGACGAGGTTGCCGGCGCTATCGAGGAAGAGGGCGTCGCCGCGGGCGGCGTTGCCGTGGGCGTCGCGGGGGAGGAGTTCGTAGACGGCGTTCCAACTGCCGACATCGTTCCAGCCGATGTCACCGGCGGCGAAGCCGGCGACGCCGGTGGCGTGTTCGAGGACGGCGTAATCGACGCTGATGTTCTCGCACTGGGGGAAGACTTCAGCGAGGACCGGGCGGAAGCGGCGGCTGCGGACGGAGGGCAGAGTGCGGAGGAGAGCGGCGGTGCGGGGCAGGTGGGTTTCGAGGGCGTCCATGAAGACGGAGGCGCGCCAGAAGAACATGCCGGCGTTCCAGCAGTAGTTGCCGGCATCAACGAACTTGCGGGCGGTGGCGGCGTCGGGTTTTTCGAGGAAGCGGGTGACGGTGGCGGGCTGAAGGCTGCCGGGCGTGAGATCGCCGGCGGGGAATTCGACGTAGCCGTAGCCGGTCTCAGCCCAGCGGGGCTGGATGCCGATGAGGGCGATCCGACCCTGGGCGGCGGACTTGTAGGCGGCGCGGACGAGACGGAGGAAGGCGGCGGGGCGGGCGATGTAGTGATCGGCGGGAAAGACGCCAAGGACGGCATCGGGGTCCTGTTGGAGGAGGACCTGGGCGGCGAGTCCGATGGCGGGGGCGGTATTGCGGGCGACGGGTTCGGCGACGACCTGAGCGCGGGGGACGCCGGGAAGCTGGCGGATGATTTCCTCGCGGAGGAGGGGGTTGGTGAGGATCCAGATGCGCTCGCGGGGGATGACGGGTTCAAGGCGGCGGACGGTTTGTTGGATCAGGGTGCCGGGGGCCACGATTTCGAGGACCTGTTTGGCGCGGCGAGTACGGCTGCGGGGCCAGAAACGGGTACCGCGGCCTCCGGCGAGGATCAAAGCATAGTGGTTGGGTTGGGCCATGGGGACCGCCGGCGGGGGATTACTGGAGGACGGGTTCCTGGCCGCGAATGAGCATAAAGGAGCGCTTCCAGCGGGTCTTGGTAAAGAAGTTGGTGGCGAGGTCGAGGAGGTGGTCGAAGTCGATGCCCGACGACACGAGGCGTTCGGTGGGGGCGTCGTAGGACCAATAGATGATGAGGGGTTTGCCGATGATATTGGCGCGGGGGACGAAGCCCCAGTAGCGCGAATCGAGGGAGGAATCGCGATTATCGCCCATGGCGAAGTAGCAGTCCGGAGGGACGATGACCTCTCCGTCTTCGACATTCTTGTCGAGCATCTCGAGGGCGCGGTCGTCGACGCGGGTATTGGGATCGGAGGGGAAGTTATCGCGGTAGGAGTCGACGTAGGGGGTCTTGTGGTACTTGTAGGGCTCCTGGAGGAGCTTGCCGTTGAGATAAACGTCCTTGTTGATGAGGCGAATGCGGTCCCCGGGGATGCCAATGACGCGTTTAACGAAGGTCTGGCGGACGTCAACGGGGTATTTGAAGACGATAATGTCGCCTCGTTTGAGGGGCGTATAGGGGAGCAAGTGCTTGCTGACGCCACCGGGAGGGGCGTAAGCGAGTTTGTCGACGAGGAGGTGATCGCCGATGAGGAGGGAGTCCTCCATGGAGCCAGTGGGGATCACGAAGGCCTGGACAAGGGTGGTGGTCCCGAACAGGAGCAGGAGGATGGTGACAGTCCACTCGGCGATGGCGCCGCGAGGCGGTTCTGCGGCGGCGATGGGCACGCCGGCCATAGCCGCGGGAACACTCAATTTCGTCTCAGACACTTTCCATATTGTAGCCGATCGGACTAAGGGGCCCGGGCGGATTCGACGACGCGGGTGGAGGCGGATTCGGTGACCGAGTTGCGCGCATCGAGCATGACTTCGAGGCGGAAGCGGACATCAGGAGTGAGATTGCGGTAGAGGACGCCGCCGCGGCGAAGATCGTCGGGGCCGAGTTCGACGGTTTTCTCGTTGTTGGCTTCGGTGATGGTGAGGACGGCGCGTTCGGCGGCGCGGACGGCGGGGGCGGCGACACTCCAGCGGACCGTGAGGCTTTCGCCGGAAGGTTCGACGGAGAGGCCCATGGTGTAAGGATTCTCGCGGGCGACTTCTGGGGGAGGAGGGTCCTTGAAGCTGAGGGCGATCTGGAAGCCGAGGATGACGCCGAGCAGGAGAAATATGAACGAAAGTGGGATCCAGACCCAGCCTTTGCCGGCCCTGGCTTCCTTTTCCGTTGCCTCTGGTTCGGGGGGCGAAGGCGGCGGGGCGAGTCCACCGAAGGTAGGGGCGGACTGATCGGCGAGTTGGGCGGCGATCGACGCGACGGACTCCTGTTCGGAGCTTTGGTGCTGCGCGGATTCGATGGGTTCGTCAGTGAATCCGGTGTCGTAGGAAAGATCGGAGGGGGCGTCGCGACGGCGGGTGGGCTTACCACCGCCGAGTTCACGGCGGCGGAAGGGGAAGGCCGTGGGGATTTCGCCATCGGGGAAGCGGCCGTCGTCGCCACGAAGGAGGATGGCGGCTTCGCTGACGCGGGTGGCGTACGGGCGGATGAGCAGGCAGACTGCGGTGGGGCCGGGGAAGCGGGAGTCGAGGATGCCGAGGTCCTCGGGGCCGAGTTGGAGTTGGTCGCGGGTGTTGCTGCGGAAGTAACCGACGGCGTGGAGACGGGTTTCGGGGGAGGGTGCGACCTTGGCGAGATTCTCGTCGAAGGCGGCGAGGTCCTTTTCCGAGAGGATATAGGAGGGGCCGCGGAGGTGTTCGCTGGGCACAGGGATGAAGTCATCGATCCGGATGACGGGGCGTTCGCCCTGCTCGGCTGCGCCGAGGAGGATGCCGCCGACTTCGGCGCCCCGGCGCGGGACGAGGCCGAAACCGCGCATCACCTCAAAGCCGAGGCGGTCGATGACGTCGTAAGCGATGTAGAAAGTGACACCCTTGCCCGGGGGTTCAAACCGGAAGGCGCTGCCCGCGGCGGAACCGCCGGCGGGCATCCCGGGGGCGTCGTCGTCGTGGGGAATGGCGGATGCTTTGCTCACCGGGGTCTCCGTTTCATCGTAAGTCCGCCTGGGGGCGGCGCTCAAGTCTGCACCTCATCAATCGTCTATCGGCAGCTTCGCGACATTTCTTCAGGTCTTTAGAGCGATACTGTTCAGCAGAATGTCCGAGAGAACTGGAGTGCTTTCGATCGTGGCCACGCCGATTGGCAATTTGGACGACATGACGTACCGGGCGGTGGAGGTGCTGAAGGGGGCGTCGGTGGTGGCGTGCGAAGACACGCGGCACACGCGCAAGCTGTTGAATCACTTTGGGATCAGCGTGGCGACGGTGAGTTTGCACGAGCACAACGAGGCGTCGCGGACGGCGGAACTGGTCGCGAGGCTGGAGGTGGGCGAGTCGGTGGCGCTGGTTTCGGACGCGGGG
>DNFG01000112.1:0-12399 GCA_003487005.1 Bryobacterales bacterium | reverse complement strand
GGTTCCGGCTGGTGCGGGAGGCTGCGGCGCGGGGGATCCGGGTGACGCCGGTGCCAGGAGCGTCGGCGGCGCTGGCGGCGCTGGCAGTGTCCGGGTTGCCGACGGATGCATTCCGGTTCTGCGGATTTCTGCCGCGGAAGAGCGGGGAGAGGCGGCGGATGCTGGAGTCGCTGGCGGAGGAGACGGCGACGCTGGTGTTTTACGAGGCGCCGCACCGGGTGGTGGAATCGTTGGGAGATATTGTCGAGGTCCGGCGGGACCCGGAGGTGGCGGCCGCGCGGGAGTTGACGAAGATGCACGAGGAGATATTGCGGGGGCGGGCGTCGGATGTCTTGAAGGTGTTGGCGGGGCGGGAGCAGGTGAAGGGGGAGTTCACGCTGGTGGTGGGCGCGGCGCCGGCGGCGGAGGTGGAGGGCGATGTGGCGACGGCGGTGCTGGCGCTCGAGGCGGGGGGGATGGCGCGGATGGAGGCGATCAAGCAGGTGGCGCGGGAGCGGGGGATGCCGAAGCGGGAGGTGTACGCGGCGGTGGAAGCGCGCCGCTAGCGAGGCGGATTCGGCTACACTTTGTCAAATAGCAAAGGAGGCCGACTGACGATGCAGGTCCGCCAGGTAGCGGTGTTGGGCGCGGGGACAATGGGCGCGCGGATCGCGGCGCATTTTGCGAACGCTGGCGTCCGGTCACTGTTGATGGATCTGGACGCGGGACGGGCGCGGCAGGGGTTGGAGGCGGCACGAAAGGCCTCCCCGGCTTCTTTCTTCACGGCGGGCGGGGCGGCGCTGGTGGAGACGGCTTCGTTTGACGAAGGGATGGAGCGGCTTGGGGGCGTGGACTGGGTGATCGAGGCGGTGACGGAGAACCTGGAGATCAAGCGGGGATTGTGGGCGCGGGTGGCAGAGAGGGCGGGGCCGGCGGCCGTACTGTCGACGAACACATCGGGGATTCCGCTGGCGGCGATCGCGGAGGGGTTCGGGGCGGGGTTTCAGCGGCGGTTTCTGGGGACGCATTTCTTCAATCCCCCGCGGTATTTGCATCTGCTCGAGCTGATTCCGGGGCCGGGGACGGAGGCGAGGCTGATGGGGGAGGTGGAGGCGTTCGCGGAAGTGCGGCTGGGCAAGGGTGTGGTGCGCTGCAAGGACACGCCGAATTTCATCGCGAACCGGATCGGGAGTTTCTTTGGTGCGACCGTGGCGAAGTTGATGGTGGAACAGGGGCTGGCGGTGGAGGAAGTGGATCTGTTGACGGGTCCGCTGATCGGGCTGCCGAAGTCGGCATCGCTGCGGCTGCTGGACGTCGTGGGCGTGGATGTGTGGGCTTTCGTTTCAAACAATTTGTATGATCTTGTTCCGGACGATCCGTGGCGCGAGCGATTCCGGATGCCCGCTTTCATGAGGGAGTTGCTGGAGCGGGGCTGGATCGGCGAGAAGGCGGGGCAGGGGTTCTACAAGCGCGTGGGTCAGAAGAAAGAGATTCATGCGCTGGATCTGGCGACGTTTGACTATGCGCCGGCGAAGCGGGTGAAGATCGCGGGGGTCGAGGAAGCGCTGCTGATTGAGGATCTGGGTGAGCGGTTACGGTTTCTGGTGAACGACAAGGGCAAAGCGGGTGCTTTCCTGAAGCCGCTATTCGAGGACGTGATCGAGTATGCCGAGGCGATGGCGCCGGTGATCGCGCACGCGCCGGAAGATGTGGACAACGCGATGAAGTGGGGCTACGGCCACGCATTCGGGCCGTTCGAGATTCGCGAAGCGCTGGCCGGGCGGGCGCCGGCGGTGGCGGCGCGCGGGGCGCTGGTCAAGAGAAATCCCGGGGCATCGCTGGTGGATCTGGGCGACGGTGTGCTGCAGTTGGAGATTCACTCGAAGATGAACGTTCTGAGCGAGGACTTCGTCCAGATGGTGGACGCGGGTCTGGCGGAGCTGGATCGGAACTTCCAGGCGATGGTGGTGAGCGCACGCGGAGACCTGTTTTCGGCGGGCGCGAATCTGATGATGGTGTTGATGGCGGCGCAGGAGGAGGAGTGGGACGAGCTGAATGCGGCGGTCCATCATTTCCAGCAGATGTACCTGCGGCTGAAGTACGCGCCAAAGCCGGTGGTGGCGGCGCCGCACGGGCGGGCGCTGGGCGGGGGTTGTGAGCTGATTCTGCACGCGCGCGGGGTGCAGGCGCAGGCGGAGTTGTACATGGGGCTGGTGGAAGCGGGCGTGGGGCTGATCCCGGCGGCGGGCGGGTGCAAGGAGATGATCGCGCGGCTGAAGGATCCGCGGAAATGTTTTGAAGTGATCGGGCTGGCGAAGGTATCGGGTTCGGCGGCGAATGCGAAGGAGTTGGGATTGCTGGACAAGGCGGCGGGGGTGACGATGAATCCGCGGAGGCTGGTGGAAGACGCGAAATCGCTGGCGCTGGGGCTGGCGAGGTCGTATCAACCGGGCGGACCGCGAACGGACATCGTGGTGGGGGGCGATGGGGCGTACGCGGCGCTGAAGCAGGGGGCGTGGCTGATGCGCGAATCGGGCTACATTAGCGATCACGACTTTCTGATCGCCCAGAAGCTGGCGAGAGTGCTGACTGGAGGCGCTTCGCCGGGCGAGCGCGAAGTGAGCGAGCAGCATCTGCTGGACCTCGAGCGAGAGGCGTTTCTGTCGTTGTGCGGGACGCGCGCGACACAGGAGCGAATCAGCCACACCCTGAAGACCGGAAAGCCGCTGAGGAACTAGAGCGATGAAAGAGGCTGTCATTATCGATTGCGTCCGGACGCCGGTGGGCAAGGCGCCGAAGGGATCGCTGCGGCACGCGCGGCCGGACGACCTGGCGGCGGCGGCGATTCGAGGCTTGCTGGAGCGGTATCCGGGCGTGCCGCGGGCGTTGATCGACGATGTCATTCTGGGCTGCGCGATGCCCGAGGGCGAGCAGGGGATGAACGTGGCGCGGATCGCGGCGCTGGCGGCGGGATTGCCGGTGGAGACGCCGGCGGTGACCATCAACCGTTTCTGTTCTTCGGGCTTGCAGGCGATCGCGATGGCGGTGGACCGGATCCGCGCGGGCGGCGCGGAAGCGGTGATCGCCGGCGGGACGGAGAGCATGTCGCTGGTGCCGATGGCGGGCCACAAGTTCGCGCCCAATCCGCGACTGGTGGAGGAGTGGCCGGAGGTCTACATTTCGATGGGACTGACGGCGGAACGCGTGCAGCAGCGATTGGGCATCACACGCGAAGAGCAGGACGCGTTCGCGCTCCGTTCGCACGAACGGGCTTTGATGGCGCAGGCCGCGGGTCACTTCGACGAGGAGATCGTGGCGCTGCCGGAACTGTCGAAGGACGAGGGGCCGCGCGGGGACACGTCGATGGAGGCGCTGGGGAAGTTGCGGGCGGCGTTCCATGCGAAGGGGACGGTGACAGCGGGGAATGCGTCGCAGATGTCCGACGGAGCGGCGGCGGCGCTGGTGGTGTCGGAAGGGCGGGCGCGCGAATGGGGGCTGAAGCCGGCGGCGCGATTGGCCAGTTATGCCGTGGCGGGGATTGCGCCGGAGATCATGGGCCTGGGTCCGGTCAAAGCGATTCCGAAGGCGCTGGCGATGGCGGGGCTGAGGCTGGAGGAGATTGGGGTGATTGAATTGAACGAGGCGTTCGCGGTGCAGGCGCTGGGCGTGATTCGCGAAGCGGGGCTGGATCCGGCGAAGGTGAATGTGAATGGCGGGGCGATTGCACTTGGGCACCCGCTGGGCTGCACGGGGGCGAAGTTAACGGCGACAATTCTGCGCGAAATGCGGCGCGGCGGACACCGGTACGGGATGGTGACGATGTGCATCGGCGGCGGTCAGGGCGCGGCCGGAATTCTGGAGGCGCTATGATTGGCGGCGAATTTCTGACGAACACATTGGCGGCGGAGGATGTTTTCACGCCGGAGGACTTCACCGAGGAGCACCGGGCGGTGCGGAAGACGGTGGACGAGTTCTGGCGCAAGGAAGCGGAGCCGGTGCTGGACCGGATCGCGCACAAGGACCATGACGCGGCGGTGGGGCTGCTGCGGAAGTCTTGTGAATTGGGGCTGACGGGCGTGGTGGTGCCGGAGGTCTATGGCGGGATGGAGATGGATCTGACCTCGGCGATGATCGTGGCCGAGGGGCTGGCGCGCGATGGAAGCTACGCCGGCTGGCATGGCGCGCACGCGGGGATCGGGACTCTGCCGGTGCTGCTGTTCGGGACGGAAGAGCAGAAGCGGAGGTATCTGCCGAGGCTGGTGGCGGGAGAGTTGATTGGCGCGTACGCGCTGACGGAGCCGCACGCGGGCTCGGATGCGCTGGCGGTGAAAACGCGCGCGGATCTGAACGCCGAAGGCACGCACTATGTGCTGAACGGCTCGAAGATGTGGATCACGAACGCCGGCAAGGCGGATCTGTTCACGGTTTTCGCGAAGATTGGCGGGGCGGCGGACAAGTTCACGGCGTTCCTGGTGGAGCGTTCAGCGGCGGGAGTTTCCATCGGTCACGAAGAGGCGAAGATGGGCATTCAGGGCTCCTCGACGTGCGCGGTGTACTTCGACAACGTGGTGGTGCCGGTGGAGAATGTGCTTGGCGAGATTGGGCGCGGGCACATCATTGCGTTCAATATTCTGAATTTGGGGCGGCTGAAGCTGGGTCCGTTCGCGGTGGGTGGGGCGAAGCAGGTGCTGAAAGTGAGCGCGGCGTACGCGCAGGATCGACAGGCGTTCGGCGGACCGATTGCCCGCTTTGGGTTGATTCAGGCCAAGCTGGCGGAAATGGTTGTGCGGACGTTCGCCGCGGAGACGCTGAGCTACGCGGTGTGCGGGTTCATCGAGTCCCGGTTGACGGGATTTGACTGGAGTGCGCCGGACGCGGCGCGGGTGAAGCTGAAGGCGATCGAAGAGTTCGCCGCCGAATGCAGCATGGTGAAGGTGTATGCGAGCGAGGTGCTGGATTTCGTGGTGGACGAGGGGGTCCAGATCCATGGCGGGTATGGCTACCATCAGGACTACCTGGTGGAGCGGGCATACCGCGATTCGCGGATCAACCGGATCTTCGAGGGGACGAACGAAATCAACCGGCTGCTCGCGACGGGGATGTTGCTGAAGCGTGCGATGCGCGGGCAACTGGATCTGGTGGGAGCGGTGAAGCGCGTGCAGGCGGTGCTGATGGAGCCGCCGTCGCCGGGCTCGCGGATGGCGCCCGCCGCGGCGGCGAAGAGCATGGCGCTGCTGGCGCTGGGCGCGGCGTACGCGCGGTTCCGCGATCAACTGGAACAGCAGCAGGAGGTGCTGGCGGCGCTGACGGACGCGGCGATGGGGGCGCTGGTGTTGGAGTGTGCGGCGTTGCGCTCCGCCCGGATGGCGGGTTCGACGAAGGGCGAAGTGGCGGCGGATGTCCTGGCGGTGCTCGGCGACACGACACTGCGGACGGTGGAAGACTCAGCGCGGCTGGTGCTGGCGGCGAGCCGCGAGGGCGATGAATTGCGGATGTCGATGGCGGCGTTGAAGCGGCTGGCAAAGCAGGAGCCAGTGGACGTGGTCGCAGTGAGGCGGCGGATCGCGGCGCGGGTGCTGGACGCGGGCGGGTGGGTCTTCTGAGGCGGCGATGAAGCTGGGGTTGACAGTCGGGCTGCCGGCGTCGGGCAAGTCCACGTGGCTGCGGGAGCAGGGCCTGGCGGCGCTGTCGTCGGACGCGGCGCGGGCGCTGTTGTCGGGTGACGAGACGAATCAGTCGATCAACCGGCTGGTGTTCCGGACGCTGCGGCGGTTGTGCGAGGCGAGGCTGGAGGCGGGTGTGGCGGAGACATGGATCGACTCGACGGCTCTCGCGTGGTGGGAGCGGCGGTGCTGGATCCGTTGGGCCGAACTGCACGGCTGCGAAATCGAGTGCGTGTTTTTCGATGTGCCGCTGGATGAGTGTTTGCGGCGGAATGCGGTGCGCGAGCGCGTGGTTCCGGAGGGAGCGATGCGCGCGATGGCGGCGCGGATGACGCCGCCATCGGTGGACGAAGGGTTCGCGCGGGTGCGCGTGGTTGGGCCGGGTTACATTTCGAGCGCGATCATCTGATGGCCCGCGAGTCTGGGTAGCGTGAACAGGACGCGCCCGTCGCGAACGGTGTGCGGAAGGACGGCGCCTTCGGGCGCGATGACGACGCGCTTCACGGCGCGGGACGGCTTCACGGAAACGGCCACATCATGCAGCGGGATGATGTCTTCGATCACATCGAGGCTCTGTCCGCGGCGCTCCGGGATGTAGTGGAGCAGGTGGACGATGAAGCGGTTGGGCTGCTCGTTCAGCGTCGCCATCAGCGTCGAGGGGCCTTCGGCGCGGAGCACGGGGTCGGGCAACTGCCGGCGGAGAGCGGCAGCGACGAGCGACTTCACCCAACGTGGCGCGTTGGTGTGATACTGCTCGAAAACCGGGTGCATGAAGTAGAGGTTGCGGCCGTTGCCGACGATACCGGGGTAGCCGGTCTTGCCCGACGAAGGCGTGTGGCGGTGGGAGCAGAAATGATCGGCGGTCCGGTTGAAGTAGGGGACGCGGGCGTCCACTTCGACGATGGCGCCGGGACGGGGCTTGACGAGTTTGCCCTTGAGGTACATGACAAACTCGGTGCCGGGCAGGTCCACGCCGAAGGTTCCTCGGGGCACCAGAAAATCGGGGCTGAAGGGGGCTTCGCCAGCGAGATCGACGCCGAGCGAGGGCAGCATGAACCGCTCGCCCTTCGGATCGAGGCCGGATTCAAAGCTCGCCAGCAGCGCGCCGCCCTTTTGGACAAACGCTTCAAGTTTGGCGGCGAGGGCTTCGTCCACGGGAATCCGGTCGGGCAGGATCAGGACGCGATAGCCGTTGAAATCGGATTTGGAATCGAGCACGTCGAACTGGGCCCGCAACTCGGTCAGCATGCGAACGGCGCCCCAACTCGCGGCGGGCAGCGTACGCGCGGCGCCGCCGATGAACTCCTCCGGAGTGAGGACGCCAACATCGCTGACCGGGCGGGCGTCCACGCACCACGGCTCCTTCTTCTCGACTTTGGCGTAGGCTTCGCCGATCAGTTCGTACGTGGCGCGGTCGATCCGGCCCGAGGGGTGGAGTTGATCGCCGATCGAGCACTTCGCATTCAGCGCGAGCATCAGGCTGGTTTCGAACTCGAGCGCGGCGGGATTCTTGAGCGAGTGGAAGTCGCCCCACGAGGTGTGGAACTTGCCGGTCATCCCCATCGCTTCAATGCCGAGCGTCCGCACGTAGCGCTGCTTGAGCGGGAAATCCAGGTAGCCCCAGCCGCCGCTGGGCAGCGATTCGAGTTCGAAGTGGGTGTAAGCGGACTGGACGGCGCGATGGCGCGGGCCGATGTGCCCGGCATTGTAGAAGACCGAAACATTCTTGTTGATGGCGTGGACGAAGGCCGTCGTCTCGCGCTTCCACTGGTTGATTCGCTCGATAGCAAAACGCCCGCGCTGTTCGGCGTCGCGCGAATCCACCCCCGCCTTCAGCATCGCGGGGCGGCACACCTGGCAGTGGCAGTCCCTCGGTTGCACGATGTCGAAGAAGAGCCCGTCAACCGGCACATCGTTGAACAGGTCCTTCACGTGGGCCTTAAGAAACTCTCCATAGCCCGAAAATACACACAGATTGCGGTAAAAACCGGCTTCATTGATGGGCGTGCCCGTCGGCTGCCCCTTTTCGTCGAGCACCCACCACTCGGGGTTGTGAATCGAGGAGTAATAGTCCCACTGCACGGTCGTGTAGATCGGCACGCGGATATTGCGCTTGTGGCAGGCCTCGATCTGCTCCTTAAGCAGGTTCCGCTTCATGTGCGGGTGCCGGCGCTCGGGATTGGTCTTGGTGTCGAAGTAGATCATGCCGTGGTGGCAGCGCGCGAAACAGGTGATGGAGTTGACTCGCGCCTTTTCCACGGTGGCGGCGAACTGTTCGGGGTCGAACTCATTACCGATGCCCTCGATCTGTTCGCTGGTATGGAAGTCGAGATGAACCTGCCGGAACCGCAGCGGCAACATCTGGCTGAGCGGCGGCACGCTGGCGGCGGGGGCGCCGCCGGTCTGGGCCTGGAGAAGGGAAGCGGCAGCGGCGCTGCCCGCGAGAAAAGTCCGGCGCGTGGTGGGCATATCGTCCCCTATTCTATTGCGCTGCTGATAGAATTTGGCCGGTATGGGCTACTCGCGGCAGGTCTGGATGGCAGCGGGCGCGGCGGTGTTGCCGCTGGCGGGCGCGGCTCTTTATTTGTTGCTGAATTACGATGCGCTGCCGGATCCATACCCGCGGCACTGGAACTGGCGCGGGGTGGCGGACGCGTTCGGGCCCAAGTCCGAAGGCGCGGTTCTCACCGTTCCGCTGATCGGCGCGCTCACATTTGTCCTTGTGTTCGCCGTCTTCCCCAGTCAGACGCACGACGCCGCGGGCAAGCACCCGCCTTCACCCACCATGTTCATCGCCGTCTCCTGGTTCCTCGGCCTCGTCCTGCCGCTGGTTTCCCTGCTGCCGGTGATCGTTCCGCCGTCCGGCGCTCCCTGGCTGCTCCCCGTCCTCCTCATCCCCACCGTCGCCGTCAGCGCAATCGGCATCCGCGAAAGCCGCCGGGCGAAGCGGGCACAAGCGCAAGAACCGGACGGTGCTAACAGCATGCTAGGTTCGTAGGCATGGCCGGTGAATCTCACAGCCGCATCACGGCGGACCCGAATGTGTGCTTCGGTACGCCCTGTATCCGCGGTACGAGAATCTGGGTCTCCTTGCTGCTCGACTTCCTCGATAACGGTACGACAGTGGAAGAACTGCTCGCGGAGTACCCGCAGTTGACCGTCGAGGACGTTGAAGCTGCCTTGCTCTACGGCCGTCAATCCGGCCGTTAAGCTACACTGCCAGTAATCATGCCCGCGCCCCTGCCCATCGGCCTCAATACCTACTGCCTTCGCTCCCTCCGCTGGAGCGACCGTCAACTCCTCGAGTACGCCGCCTCGCAGAAGATGGACATGATCTTCCTGCAGGATTCGCTCGATCCCCGCACCAAAGACCCGGCGCACTGGGCCGAGGTGAAGCGGTGGTCGGAAGAACTCGGCCTCAAGCTCGAGACCGGCGGCGGCGGCGTGTTCCCCGCGAAACCGGAGCAGTTCCAGGCCTCGGTGGACAACATTCTCTACAACGCGCGCCGTGCCGCCGCGATGGGCTCGAAGCTCATCCGGATGGTCTGCTTCGGGCAGCGTTCGTCGATGCCGCCGGGTCCGGCAATGCAGCACCTCGAAACGATGGTGAGGCTGTTGAAGGCCGTGCGATCACAGGTCGAAGACCTCGGCGTTCGTCCCGCCATCGAGGTCCACAAGGATTTCCAGGCCTGGGAGTTCAAGCAGATGATCGAGGCAGCGGGGCGCGACTACGCGGGCATCTACCTCGATACCGGCAACCCGGTGTTTGTCCACGAGCACCCGATGACGGCCATCGAGACGCTGGCCGAGTATGCCGTCACGTTCCACCTGCGCGATTCGGTCGTCTACGAGCACCCGAAGGGCATCGCCGTGCAGTGGGTGCCGCTCGGCGAAGGCAATGTCGATTTCCCAGCGATCCTGAAGCGGTTCCGCGAACTGTGCCCGCGCGAGGTGAGTGTCGTCATCAAACCAATCACGGGGCGATTGCCGGCGATCCTGCCCGTCAATGACGCGGCCTACTGGGCGTCCTATCCGAACGGGCGCGCGAGCGAATACGCGAAGTTCCTGCAACTCGCCAAGTCCGGCGGCCCTTACGAGAAGTACATGCTGATCGAGGACGCGCCCGGCAAGCCGCCCGAGATCCTCCCTCTCGTCCAGGCGCAGCAGAAGGAGCATCTGGAGCGCAGCATCGAGTACGGCAAAAGGGTGCTGGATCTGGGGCGGCGCTGGCGGAATCGGGGGTAGCCCGGACGTGAGGACCGCGTTGGAAACCTTGCTCCGCAGCGATGTGGACTATTTCCGTCTCGGCGCCGAAATCCGGCCGCTGCCCGGAGGCGGCGAATTGTACTGGATGCCGGGTTGCCAGAGGTTGGCCGCTGGTTGTTTGGCAGTGCATGTCCCCCGTTTGGCGGAGGAGGAGGTCGCGCCGTGGATCGCCGGTTTCGAGGCGGCGGTTCGGGCCGTGGGTGCGTCCCTGGCCCGCCTGTACCTGCAGTCAGACCACCCCAGGTTGGGCGCGGCGCTGGCGGCTCACGGCTACGAGAAGAAAGTGGAGAGCGCCTTCCTGTCTGCCGCGCAGCGGTCTGCGGCGACGGTGGAGGGGTTGATCCGCCCGATCGAAACGGTGCGCGACTGGGATGAGGCTCTGCAAGTGTTTCGGGAAGACGAAGATGGTCCGGACGGCCACGAGAATAAGGCGGAGATCTGGCTTGAGCTGATCCAGCGCAAGTGTGCGTCGGGCCAGCTTTCTTACGGACTGATCGAGGACGGGCAGGGCGTGGCTGGCACTGTGGGATGGATGGAGTACCCGGGAATGGTTCGCCTGAAGAACCTGGCGCTCCGCCCGGGCCGCCGCCGTAACGGGACCGGCGCGGCGGTGGTGGGGCACTTCAACGGTTGGTCCGGCGTGTCCGGACGACTGCTCGGGATGTTCGGGATTGAGGCCAGCGCCGGCGCTCAACTGTACGCGAAGGCCGGGATGGTGGTGGCCGGTTCTCAGGAGGAATGGTCAAAATGGCTGGTGGATTGACGGACGAGCAGTTGCAGCGCTATCACCGCGATGGATTTCTCCATCTGCCGGGGGTGTTTTCCCTTGATGAGGTGAAGGCGATCCAGCGCGAATGTGCTCGCCTGCAAGGGATTCCGGAGATGGCCGATCCACGCAATCTCCGCACGGTGACGAGACGGACCACCGCGGGCGGAATGATTGTGGACCGCCTGGATCCCGTGGCGGATTTGTCGGAGGTATTCCAGTCGGTCGTCCGCGATCCGCGGTTGCTGGCCGTCGCTGAATCGGTGCTCGGAAGTCCGTCCTGTCTCTTCAAAGACAAGCTGATCTTCAAGAATCCGGGTGCCTTCGGCTACGGGGCGCACCAGGATTACACGGTCTGGCGCGGTCTGGGGGTTCCGGCCACGGGCCTGCTATCGATTCTGCTTGCGGTGGACGCCGCGAACGCCGCAAACGGGGCGGTGCGCTTCTACCCGGGGTTACATTCTGATCACCACTGCGAGGCGGAGTTGGAGGATATCTTCGGACCCGCGAGCGGCATCACCCCGGCGGAGGTGCTGGCCCGCAGCGAGGGCGTGGTGCCCGAACTGCAGCCAGGCGACGTAGTGGTCTTCCACTCGCTGTGCCCGCACGATAGCGATCCGAACCACACCGCGGAGAGCCGGCGATCCTGCTTCATCACCTACAGCGATGCCACCTATGGGGATCTCCGTGAGGCCTACTATCAGGCATTTCGCGAGATGATGAAAGCCGACCGCGCCGCGGCGGGCCAGACGGACTGGTTCTTCCGTTAACCAGGCAGAGCCCGCCGGCAGCGGCGACACCCCGCTGGCTAGCGGGCCGGAGTCGGCTCGGGAAGCAAAGCCGGAAGCGTTGCCGCGAACACCTCGTCGATCCGTTCCGCGAAAATGAATTCCATCTCCTTGCGGACATGCTCGGGGAGATCGCGCAGATCCTTGGCGTTTGCCCTCGGCATCACCACCCGCGTCAGACCGGCGCGGCGGGCGGCGAGGACTTTCTCCTTCACGCCGCCGATGGGCAGGACGCGGCCGGTGAGCGTGATTTCGCCGGTCATGGCGGTATCGTTCCGCGCGGGCTTTTTCGAGTAGAGCGAGGCGAGGGCGACGGCGGCGGTGACGCCGGCCGAGGGGCCGTCCTTGGGAATCGCGCCCGCGGGCACATGGATGTGGACGCCCATGTCGATGAAGGCTTTGGCGTCGAGGCCATACTCTTCCGCGTGGGCCCAGAGGTAGCTCTGGGCGGCTTTGGCCGATTCCTGCATCACTTCGCCCAACTGGCCCGTGAGCGTGAGGCCCTTTCCGCTCGGTAGCAGGATGGCTTCGACATAGAGCACATCGCCGCCCGAGGGGGTCCAGGCGAGGCCCGTGGCGACGCCGGCGGGCAGGTTCTTCTGCGCTGACTCGGGGAGGAAGGTCTCGGGGCCGAGCAGGTCGGCGATCCGGTCGGGGTTCATGTCGAGCAGGTCTTCCTGGCCTTCGGCGAACTTAAGGGCGGCTTTGCGGGCGAGCCGGCCGATGGCGCGCTCGAGGTTGCGAAGTCCTGCTTCGCGCGTGTAGGAGCCGATCAGTTTGCGGAGTCCCTCGTCGGGGAACGTCACGTTCTCTTCGGTCAGGCCGGCTTCCTTCAGTTGGCGCGGGATCAGGTAGCGGTTGGCGATGACAACCTTCTCCTCCTCGCTATAACCCGCGATGCGGATCACCTCGAGGCGGTCGAGCAGCGGCTGCGGAA
>DNFG01000120.1 GCA_003487005.1 Bryobacterales bacterium | reverse complement strand
CCCCCTCCCCCCCCCCCCCCCGGAGGGGGGACCCGCCACCCCCCCCCCACCCCCCCCCCCACACCCGGATCAACCCCCCCCCCCCCGCGCACCCCCCGCCCCTTCGCCGTCCTGTACTCCGGCCGCTCCTCGAACCCCGTCTCCCCGCTCAGCCTCCCCGCCCTCAGCGGCTTCTGAATCGAACGCCCGCTCGGCGTGTAATAGTACGCCGTCGTCAACGCCAGGCCCGTCTCCCCACTCAATGGAAACACCGACTGCACCAACCCCTTCCCGAAGCTCGCCTGCCCCAGCACCATCCCCCGGTCCTGGTCCTGCATCGCTCCCGCCACGATCTCGCTCGCGCTCGCCGTCCGGTCGTTGATCAATACCGCCAATCCGAACGTGTATGGCGTAAACCCCGCCGGCACCTCCACCGACTCCACCTCGCGCCCCCGTCCCCGCGCACTCAGAATCTTCGTCCCCGCCGGCAAAAACTGCGCCGCCGTGTCCAGCGCCGCCCGCAAATCCCCGCCCGGATTGTCCCGCAAATCCAGAATCAGCCCTTTCAACCCCGCTCCCCCCAGCCGCTCAATCGCCTCGTGAATCTCCTTCCCCGTCTTCGCGTCAAAACTCGTCGCCCGGATATACCCAATCCCTTCCGCCGCCAGAAACGCCCGGTCCACCGACGGCGACTGCATCTCCGCTGGCGTCATCGTCACCGGCAACAACTTCGCCGTCCCCGGCCGCCGCACCAGAATCTGTGCCTCCCGCTGCCGCGTCATCCCCAGCACCTGCACCAACTGCTCCGGATCCAGCCGCCCCAATGGAATGTTGTTCACCACCACCAACTCGTCCCCCGCCGCCAGCCCCGACCGCTCCGCCGGCGATCCCGCCGCCACCTGCAGCACAATCACCTTCCCCGGCAGCACGCTCACGATCGTCCCGAACCCCCGCGATACCGACGTCTGCATCTCCCGTAATTGCGCAAACTGATCCGGGTTGAAAAACGCCGAGTGCGGGTCGAGTTGCCGCAACATCCCAGGAATCGCCCCGTGATAGATCAACTGCTCGCTCGGAACCGCCTCCGCCCCCTGCTCCGACGCAATCGCGAATACCTCCACCAACCGCCGCAACTCCCGCTCCAGTTCCCCCGTGTCCACCCCGCGCTCCTGCGCCGCCAACACGCCAAAACTCGCCAATATCAGCCAAAAAACCCGCATTTATCGCTCAAATCGCAGCATCCGCCGCTTCCGGTGCCGCTCCATCCCCAACTCCAGCAACCGCTCCACCAACCTCGCGAATCCGACTCCGTCGTGCTCCCACATCTTCGGGTACATGCTGATGGACGTAAACCCCGGCAACGTGTTGAGCTCATTGATGTAAATTCGACCCGTCCCTGACTCCACGAAAAAATCCACCCGCGCCAGTCCCGCACAACCGATCGCCCGGTAGCACTCCACCGCCAGCGTCTTCACCGCCTCCAGCACCTCCGGAGGCAACCGCGCCGGCAACTCCGTCCGCGCCGCATCCAGCAGATACTTGTCTTCGTAGTCGTAAAACTCCTGAGACGGCAGAATCTCGCATGGCGTCGACGCCACCGGCGCGTCATTGCCCAACACCGCGCACTCCACCTCCTGCCCCGTCACCGCCCGCTCAACCAGAACCTTGTGGTCATACTGCGCCGCGTTCCTGACCGCCGCCTCCAGTTCCCCCCGGTCCCGCGCCTTCCCCACCCCCACCGACGACCCCAGATTGCACGGCTTCACAAACACCGGGTACTCCAACCGCTCCTCCACCGCCTCCACCCCGAAATCCGGCGCCGTCAGCGTCACCCCCTCGACCACCGGCAATCCCGCCGCCACGCACACCCGCTTGAAATGATCCTTGTCCATCGCCGCCGCCGACGCCAGCACCCCCGGCCCCACATACGCCAGGTCCGCCAATTCCAGCAACCCCTGCATCGTCCCGTCCTCGCCGAACGTCCCGTGCAGCACCGGAAACACCACGTCGATCTCCGCGTGCGCTCCAGGCTCCGGCTTCAGCGGGTATGGATCCCACTTCCCGTCCTTCCCGATCAGAAACGGCATTACCTCGAACCGCTCCGGATCCAGCGCCCCCATCACCGCCTTCGCCGACCGCAGCGACACCTCGTGCTCCCCGCTCCGGCCCCCATAAATCACCGCCACCTTCAACTTGTTCACAGGATCGTCTTCCCCATCGCCGATAACGTCAGTTCCACCGCCAGCAATGCCGTCCGGTTCGCTTCATCAATCACTGGGTTCACTTCCACCACCTCCATCGATCTCATTCGCCGCGTGTCCGCCGCCATCTCCATCGCCAGATGCGCCTCCCGGTAGCTGAACCCGCCCCGGACCGGCGTCCCCACCCCCGGCGCCTCCCGCGGATCCACTCCGTCCATGTCCAGCGACAGATGAAAACCCGCCGTCCCTTCGTTCGCCACCGCCAGCGCCTCCGCCATCACCGCCTTCATCCCCCGCTCGTCAATCTCCCGCATCGTGAACACCCGCACGCCCGACTTCTTCACCAGCGCCCGCTCCGCCAGATCCACGTCCCGGATCCCCACCAGCGCCACGTTCCGCGCCGCCACCTTCGGCGCGTAATCCAAGATGTGCGTCAACTCGCGGGGCCCGCTCCCCACCAGACACGCCAGCGGCATCCCGTGCACATTCCCCGATGGCGACGTCCGCGGCGTGTTCATGTCCGTGTGCGCGTCCATCCACACCACCCCCAAACCCTCGCCTCTCGCCTTCAGCGCTGCCGACACCCCGCTCACCGTGCCCACCGCCAGCGAATGATCCCCCCCCAGCACCAGCGGGATCTTCCCGCTCTCCACCGCCTCCTTCACCCGCTCCGCCAATTCCCGGCACGACGCCGCGATCGCTCCCAGGTACCTCGCCGACGCCGGCCCCGCCATCGCGCACTCCTGCTGCGCCACCCCCACATTGCCCAAATCCTCTACCCGGAACCCCAACTCTCCCAATCGCGCCCCCAGTCCCGCCACCCGCAGCGCCGATGGGCCCATGTCCACCCCGCGCCGCCCCGCCCCCAGATCCAGCGGGGCCCCCAGAATCGCCACCGTCGGCCCCGTCGCTTTCATCTTCGCCATGCACTCCTCCTCTAAGGCCGCGTCCTGTACAACATCCGCGGAAACGCAATCGTCTCCCGGATGTGCTCCAGCCCGCACAGCCACGCCACCGCCCGCTCCACCCCCATCCCGAACCCCGCGTGCGGCACCCCGCCAAACCGGCGCAGATCCAGATACCAGTCAAACGCCTCCGGCGGCAGATTGTGCTCCTTCAACCGCTGCTCCAGCAACTCCAGCGAGTGCACGCGCTGCCCCCCGCCCACGATCTCCCCGTAACCCTCGCTCGCGATCACATCCACCCCCAGCGCCAGTTCCGGCCTCTCCGCGTCCGGCTCGAAATAAAAGGCCTTGATCTGCGACGGAAACCGGTCCACCATCAACGGACGGTCGTAATCCTCGCTCAACAGCGTCTCGTCCGTCCCCCCGAAATCCCCGCCCCACTCGATCTCGCTCCCCTTCTTTTTCAATATCTCCACCGCCTCGTCGTAGCTGATCCGCGGAAACGGCGCCTTCACGGCCTCCAGTTTCGCCACGTCTCGCTCCAGCACCGCCAGTTCCGCCTGCCGGTTCTCCAGCACCCGGCCCACCATGAAGCAGATCAACTCCTCCGACACCCGCTTCACATCATCCAGCGTCGCGTACGCCATCTCCGGCTCCACCATCCAGAACTCCGTCAGGTGCCGCCGCGTCTTTGACTTCTCCGCCCGGAACGTCGGCCCGAAACAGTACGTCTTGCCGAACGCCATCGCCGTCGCTTCGTTGTACAACTGCCCCGACTGGGTGAGATAGACCTTCTCGTCCTCGAAATAATCCACCTCGAACAGCGTCGTCGTCCCCTCGCACGCCGCCGGCGTGAAGATCGGACAGTCCACCAGCGTGAACCCGTTCGAATCGAAATAATCCCGAATCGCCTTGATCGCCTCGTGCCGCACCCGCAGAATCGCGTGCTGCCGCCGGCTCCGCAAATGCAAATGCCGGTGATCGAACAGAAATTCCGTCCCGTGCTCCTTCGGCGTGATCGGGTACGGCCGCTCTTCCGGCACCCGCTGCACCACCTCCACCCCCGTCACGTCCAGTTCATAGCCGCCCATCGCCCGCGCCTCCGCCCGGATCGTCCCCCGGATCAGCAGCGACGACTCCTGTGTCAGCCCCTTCAACGTCTCAAACAACTCTTCCTCGACGTTCGCCTTCACGCAGACACACTGCATGATCCCCGATCCGTCGCGCACCTGCGGAAAAATGATCTTCCCCGACTTGCGCAAGTTGTACAGCCAGCCCGCGAGTTCGACGGTTTCGCCCTCGTGCCGGCCCGCTTCCGCGATGGTAATTCGCTTGATTTCAGACATGATTTGAATAATTCTCCAGACGCTCAATCACCTCGCGCGCCGAATCCAGCGAGTGCGGAAACTCCGGCGATTCCCGAAGCTCCAGCAACAGCGGATACTGCTCAGCCCGGCTCCGCAGCAGCTTCATCACCGCCGCCCAGTCCGTCGAGCCCCCCTTCGCGAGCAGGGGATACAAATGCACATCATCCACGCCGTTATTGTCGTGAATGTGCGTGGACCGGATCCTCGGCCCCAGAATCTCAAACGCCGCCGCCACCCCCTCCATCATGTTCGCGTGCCCCGTGTCCAGGCACACCCCCAGATCCAGGTGCGTCGTGTTCAGAAAATAGTTCAGCCGCTCCGCACTCGACAGCTTGTTTGGAATGTTCTCCAGCAACACCTCCACCCCCCGGTGCCGCGCAAACAGCGAAATCTCCTCCAGCGCCCGGAACGCCGCCTCCACCGCCTCGTCGCTGTACTCCTCCCCGCTCACCCCCACATGTTGGATCAAATACCGGCACGGAATCTTCTCCGCCACCTCCAGCGCCCGCTTGATCTCGTCCACACTCTCCAACCGCTTCGGTTTCGACGTCTCCGTGATGCTCACCACCGCCCCCGGACCCGTCTTCCCCCACACATCATCGCTATACATCGGCGCGTGCAACGAATGCAGCTTCAACTCCGAATCCGCGAACCAGCACGCCAGTTCATCCACCTGCGCCTTGTTCCGGTAGTCCAGGTGCTGCCGCGCACAAAAAATCTCCACCAGCGGAAACCCCGCCTCGTGGATCCGCTCCAGCCACACCGTGTTCAACCGGTGCCCCACAATCAAATGCGTCGACAGCGCTCTCTGCATATCGCTCCTCAATAGCCGGCCGCCTTCCCGGCGCTCCTTCCATTCAATGCGCCCTCCAACCAGACCCGCCCCCGCGCGTCCGGCCCCACCAGAATCGCTTCCACACTCCCCACATTCCCCGTCTCTTCCACCTTGTGTCCCCGTTCCTCCAGCAGCGCCCGCGTGTCCGGCGAAAATCCCCGCTCCAGATACAGCCTGTCCGGCTGCCACTGATGATGCAGCCGTGGCTGGTCCACCGCCTGCTGCACCGTCATCCCGAAATCAATCACGTTCAGCAACACCTGCGTCACGCCCGTGATGATCCGCGATCCCCCCGGCGCCCCCAGCACCATCAACAGCTTCCCCTCCCGCGTCACAATCGTCGGCGTCATCGACGACAATGGCCGCTTCCCCGGCTCAATCGCGTTCACTTCCCCCTGCACCAGCCCGAACATGTTCGGCGTCCCCGGCTTCGCCGCGAAATCGTCCATCTCGTTGTTTAACAGGAACCCCAACCGCGGCACCGTCACCCCGTTGCCGTAACTTCCGTTGATCGTGTACGTCAGCGCCACCGCCGCCCCGCTCGCGTCCACCACGTTGAAATGTGTCGTCTCCTCGCTCTCATAACCCGCCGGACGCCCCCAGCTCAACTCCGCACTCGGCGTCGCCCGGTCCATCCGGATCCCCTTCCGCCGCTCCGCCGCGTACGCCTTGCTCAATAACCCCTGCACCGGAATCTTCTCGAAATCCGGATCCCCCAGATACTCCGCCCGGTCCGCGTAATACCGCCGCATCACCTCCGCCAGGTAATGCGATGCCGCCGCCGAACCCGCTCCCGCCTTCTCGTAACCCGTCCCCTCCAGCATCGCCAGCATCTGCAACAACCCGATCCCCCCCGACGACGGCGGCGGCGCTGTCAGAATCTCAAACCCCTTGTACGCCCCCTTCAGCGGAGCCCGCTCCACCGCCCGGTACGCCCGCAAATCCTCCAGCGTGATCAAACCCCCGCCCTTCGCCGACTCCTCCGCCAGAATCCGCGCCGTCTCCCCTTCGTAGAAATCCTTCGCCCCCTCCCGCGCAATCCTCTTCAAAACCGACGCCAATTCCGGCTGCACCAGCCTCTCGCCCGGCTCCCAGCACGCCCCGCCCTTCAAAAATACCCGCCGCGATTCCTCAAACTCCTCCATCAGCCGCTTCGCCCCGCACATCGACCGCGCCTCCGCCCACGACACCTCCACCCCCTTCTCCGCCATCTCAATCGCCGGCGCCAGCAACTCCGCCCACGTCTTCGTTCCATACTTCCGGTGCGCCATCTCCAGACCCCGCACCGTCCCCGGCACCCCCGCCGCCTTCCACCCCACCCGGCTCGCCCGCGTCACGTTCCCCTGCCTGTCCAGAAACATGTCCCGCGTCGCCGCTTTCGGCGCCCGCTCCCGGAAGTCAAAAAATGTGGACTCGCCCCCCGGCAGCCGCAACAGCAGAAATCCACCCCCGCCAATGTTGCCCGCCGATGGATGCGTCACCGCCAGCGCGAACGCCACCGCCACCGCCGCGTCCACCGCATTCCCCCCCGCCTTCAGCACCGCCACCCCCACATCCGCCGCCATCGGCTCTTGCGCCACCACCATCGCCGACCGCGTCCGCAACGGCTCACGCGCCGCCAATACGGCGCTCAGCACCAGAAGGCCGAACACAAACCGCCGGGTTCGCATGAAACCCGATTGTACCGTGACTCCGCCCCTTTCAGCCCTCTTCAGCCCCCGAAACCCGCCCGCCGCCGCCACTCAAACAACACCACCCCCGCCGCCACCGACACATTCAACGACGCAATCTGCCCCGCCATCGGAATCCGCAACAGAAAGTCACACTGCTTCCTGACCTGCGCGTGCAGCCCGCCCCCTTCACCCCCCAACACCACCACCGCCTTCGCGCCGAACTCCGCCTCCGTGTGCATCTGCGTCCCCCGCTCGTCCAGCCCGAACACCCAGAACCCCGCCTCCTTCAACGTCTCCAGCGCCCGGTTGATATTCGTCACCCGGATCACCGGCAACACCGACAACGCCCCCGCCGCCGCCTTCGCCACCGTCTCCGTCAACCCCGCCGCCCGCCGCTCCGGAATCACCACCCCCAACGCCCCCGCCGCGTGCGCCGTCCGGACAATCGCCCCCAGATTGTGAGGATCCTCCACCCCGTCCAACACCACCAAAACCCCCTCTTTGTCCACAATCTCCTCCACCCGCGGCCCGTGAGCCTCCTTCGCCACATGAACGCGATCCAACACCCGCCCCGCCCGGAGCGCCTCCCGCACAGGAGATCGGAA
>DNFG01000125.1 GCA_003487005.1 Bryobacterales bacterium | reverse complement strand
CTTGGCCCTTGCGCCGAAGCCGCCGCCGAAATCGCCCGTGTCGTTCGCGACGGCGGCCGCTATCTCTACGAAGAGGCCGCCGAATTCCTCCGGGTGCAGGCCCTTGCCGTGGGCGTTGACCGCTCCCACGTCCGCGTCTTTGCCGGATCCAGCGACCCCCTCCACCGCTCCGTCCTCGCCTTCACCGGACCCGGCCGTCCCCTCGTCGTCGCCGACCCAGGCTACGAGGCCGCCGGACGCGCCGCCCCTCACGCCCGCGCCGAAACCGTCACCATCCCCCTCGACCAAACCCACGCCCACGATGTTCGCGCCATGGTCGCCGCCGCCCCCAACGCCGGCATGTTCTATATCTGCAACCCCAATAACCCCACCGGCACCATTACCCCCCGCGCCAGCCTCGAATGGCTCGTCGCCAACAAACCTCCCGGCTCTGTCGTCGTCATCGACGAGGCCTACATCCACTACTGCGATGAACCCGCTTCCATCGATTTTGTCCAGCAGGGCCGCGATGTCGTCGTCCTCCGGACCTTCTCCAAGCTCTATGGCATGGCCGGACTCCGCGCCGGTTCCGCCATCGCCCGCCCGGACCTGCTCGACCGCATCGCCGCCTTCGGCTCCGGTCCCCTCCCCGTCACCGGCATGGCCGGCGCTCACGCCAGCCTCAAAGCCAAAGGCGTCGCCGAACAGCGCCGCCAACTCGTCCGCGACATCCGCGAAGACCTCTTCAAATGGATGAAAAGCCGCAACTACGCCTTCATCCCCTCCGTTTCGAACAAATTCATGGTCGAAACCGGCCGCCCGGGCGGGGAAGTGGGCCGCCTCATGGCCGCCAAAGGCATCTACATCGGCCGGGTCTGGCCCTCCTGGCCCACCAAAGTCCGCGTTTCCATCGGCACCGCCGAAGAGATGGAAGCCTTCAAACGCGCCTTCGCCGAAGTCATGGGCTGACCCGGAAACAGTAAGGGCGCTCCAGGCCGGTTAGCCGGAAGCGCCCTGCGGGGGCCGGGGGAGGCGGGGGAGTAGATCGTTCAAGCCGGCTGCGGCATCCGCGCCAGCACCTGGGGACCCGAGTTGTCCAGCGCCTCCGCGCCGTTCACCACCAGATCCGCGTAATCCCGTGTCGGCAGAATGTGCAATTGCGCCATCGGCCGGACCGTCGCGGCATACTGCGTGCGCACCGATTCCGGCGTCCGCCCGCGCTCCTGCACGTCGCGGCGCAACCGCCGCTCCAGGCACAGGCTGTCCGGGGCATCCACATAGATCTTTAACTGCAGCAGGTCTCGCAATCCGGGCCAGTACAGCGCGAAAAGCCCCTCCAGAATGATCACTGGCGACGCCTCGATCACCTGCTCGCCCTCCACCCGGGCGTGGATCGAATAGTCGTAGCGCGGCGCCGCCACGCTGCCGCCTTCCGCCAGAATCCGGGCATCCCGAAGAATCTCCTCGTGATCCAGCGCCGCCGGCTCATCAAAATTCGCCTTTGCCCGCTCTTCGAATGGGAGACCATGCAGGTCGCGATAATAGTGATCCAGATTCAGAATCGGCGCGCCCGTCCGGTGGGCGAGCCAAAAGGCAAGCTCCGTCTTCCCAGAGCAACTCGGGCCGGCGATCCCGGCAAGAAATGGCTTCATACGCGCGCTCCCATCGGCTGTAGATTGGCCGGCGGCACGGGCGGCGGTTGCAGTCGGACAGAGACCAGTTTCGAAACCCCACGCTCCTGCATCGTGACCCCGTACAGCTCCTGGGCCGCTTCCATGCTCTTTTTCGCGTGAGTTATCACAATAAATTGCGTGTTCGCGGACATCTCCTTCAACAGATTGATCAGCCGGACCACGTTCGCTTCGTCCAGCGGAGCATCCACTTCGTCCAGGATGCAGAACGGCGACGGTTGGTACTCGAAAATCGCCATGAGCAGCGCCGTCGCCGTCAGCGCCTTCTCTCCGCCGGACAGCAGCAGCACATTCTGCAAGCGCTTGCCCGGCGGCTGCGCGGCGATCTCGATCCCCTGATCCAGCGCATCGCCTTCGCCCGTCAGCCGCATTTCGCCCGCTCCGCCGCCAAACAGCGTCGCGAACATCTTCTTGAAATTGTGGTTGATCGCGTGGAACGCCTCGGTGAACCGCCGCCGCGACTCCGTGTCGATCTCGTGGATCGCCTTCTCCGTGTCCCGGATCGAATCCAGCAAGTCCTGCCGCTGCGTGTTCAGGAAGTCGTAGCGCTGCTGCGACTCCTGGTACTCCGCCAGCGCCTCCGGATTCACCGGACCCAGCGCCTCGATCCGCCGCCGCAACTCCGATGCCTTCTCTTCCTCGTCCGCCACCGTCAACTCGTCCGGCTCCGCGTCCTGCTCCCCGCGCGCCGCCGCCAGTTCCGCCACCGGCACGTTCAGATCCTTCCGGCACGTCTCGTCCAGGAACTTCAGTTCCGACTGCCGCCGGACCAGCTCCAATTCCACCGTCGTCCGCTTCTCCTGCGCCGCCGTCGCGTCCACCCGCAGCTTCGCCAGTTCATCGTCGGCCGCCTGCAGGTTCTCCCGCTGTTCGTGCTCGGAGGCCGCCAGTTCGGCGACTTTTGCCTTCAAACCTTCGATTTCGGCCGTGAAGACGCCCGCTTTCTGGTCCAATTCCATGTTCAACTCGAGCAGCCGCGCCCTCTGCACGCCGATCCGCTCCATCTCGGCCGAAAGCTCTGCCTGCCGCCGCTGCACTTCGCCCATCTGGTGCTGCAAGCGCTGCGCTGCCGCCTCCGACCCCCGCCGCCGCTCTTCCAGCCCGGCCAGTTCCACGCGCAGCACCGAGTGCTCCTCGCCCAGGTGCGCCGCCGTGGCCCGCAACTGCTCGATGCCCGCCCGCGCCGTCTCCAGCGATGCCTCGAACTGCGCCCGCTGCGCTTCCTTCTCTTCCACCAGCGCCAGTTTGGCCGTCTGCTGTTCCCGGCTCTGCGCCTGATCTCGCGCGATCCGCTCCAGGTCGTTCCGGCTCACATTCAGCCGCTGCGTCGCCCGGTTCCGGTCTTCGTTCACTTTCCGCAGTTCCTGGTCGAGAAGCAGCGTCTCCTTCTCCTGCCGCTGCTGTTCGCCGCGAAGCTGGTCCAGAGCCTCCGTCAACGCCGCGATCGACGTCTCCAACTCTTCCACCCGCCCCTGCGCCGCCGCCAGCGCGTTCTGCCGGTCATTGCACAGCGCCGTCAACTCCCGCAATTCCCGCTTCAGTGCCAGCGGGCCGGACCCCGTCCGCCGCCCGCCCGTGATCGCGTGCCCGTGATAACAAACCCCGTCCGGCAGCAGGAAATACACGCCCGGATACTGCAGCGACAGCCGCTGCGCTGCCTCCCGCGATTCCGCCAGATAGCACCGCGCCAGCCGCGGCAGCAGCGCCGCCGGAGCGTGGGTCAGCCCGTTCGTGAACCGGATTCCGTCCGACAGCCGCCCCGCGATCCCCGTCTCCGGACCAATCGCCGGCTCCGGCTGGGGCGTCGGCGCGAAAACGTTCGGGTCCGGGTCCAGTCCCGGCTCCACCAGAAACGTCGCCCGCCCGTCCAGATCCCCTCGCAGGAAGTCCAATCCCTGCCGGGCCTGCTCCCAGTCCCGGACCACCACATACTCCAGTTCCTCGTGCAGGAACTCCTCCGCCGCCTTCTCGAACCGCGGATCGGTCAGCTCGACAAAGTCCGCCAGCACCCCCGCCGGCGCCAGTCCCGACGCCTGCTTCTGCTCCACCGCCGTGAACAACCGCTTCACCGACTCCGTCGTGTACGCGCGATGCGACAGAATCTCTTCCAGCGAGTCCCGCCGCGCCCGCAGCCGCGACGCCTCCGTCCGCAACGCCTCCAACTGCCGCCGCGTCTCGCTCAGCGATCCCCGCTGCTCCTGCAACGCCGTCTCCGCGCTCCGCCGCCGCCCCGTCAGCGCTTCGGCTTCCTGCTGCCGCGTCGACAGCGACTCTTCCAGTCCCGCCTTCGCCGTGTTCAGCTTTTCCAGGTCTCCCGCCGCCGTTTCCTGATCGTTCGATAGCCGCGCCGCGTCCCGGTCCAGTGCCGCCAGGTGCGAGTCGATCTGCGCCAACTGGTTCCGCAGCGACGACGCCTCCCCCAGCAGCCGCACCGCTGCCTGCCGCGACGCTTCCAGCGCCCGCTCCTGCTCGCGCAACTGGTTCTGCACCTGCTCGCGCTCGGCATTCTTCTCGTTCAGCCGCTGCCGCGCCTGCTCGGCCTGCTCCTGCAACCCCGTCAGCGCCTCCGCCAACTGCGATTTCTCCTGCTCCAGCCGGGTCAAACGCTCGCCCAACTGCGCCGATTCCGCCTCGCCCTGGTTCAGCCGGTTCTCGAAGCCCCCAATCTGCCGTGCCTGCGCCTCGATCTGCCCCCGCGTCCGCTCCGCTTCGAGTTCGGTCTCCGACAGCCGCTTCCGCGCCGCCGTCAGACTCGCTTCCGTCTGATAAAACCGCTCCCGCGCCTGCTTCAGCGCTTCATCGCCCGCCTTCACCGTCCCCGTCAACTCCGTGAACAGGTGCACCGCCTGCGACAACTCCACCGCCACCCGCGCCGCGTCCCGCTCCAGCAACACATACCGCCCGGTCAGCGCCGCCCTCAGATGCGTGTCCAACTCTCCCTTCAACTCCTCGAAGCGCCGCGCCTTCGCCGCCTGCCGCTTCAGCGAATTCACCTGGCGCGACACCTCCTCGAGGATGTCGAACACCCGCGTCAGATTCTGCTTCGCCCCCTCCAGCTTCGCCTCCGCCAACCTCCGCTTCGTCTTGAACTTCGAGATCCCTGCCGCTTCCTCGATGATCGCCCGCCGGTCCAGAGGCTTCGACGACAGAATCTGCCCGATTCGCCCCTGCTCGATGATCGCGTAGGACTCGGGTCCGAGACCCGTGCCCATGAACAACTCCTGAATGTCCCGCAACCGCGACTGCTTCCCGTTGATCAGGTACTCCGATTCCCCCGACCGGAATAGCCGGCGCGTGATGATGATCTCCCGCTCTTTGCCCGGCGCCGGCGCCGACGGGATGTTCATCTGTGTCGGATTCACTGCCTCCACCGTGTGCCCGTTCGTGTGCCCGTTGGCATGGCCGTTGGCTTGCCCGTTCGCTTCCCCGTTCGCCTGAACCGCTTCCCCGCCTTCCGCCGCTTCCGCCCGCGCCTTCACCGCCTTCAGATACTCTTTCACCCCGTCCGGACGCGCCCCGGGAATCACCACTTCCCCCGTCGGGTCCAGCATCACCAGCGAAACCTGCGCCATCCCCAGCGGTTTCCGGGCGTCGGTACCGGTGAAGATAACATCCTCCATCTTGCTGCCACGCAAGGACTTCGCCGACTGCTCGCCCAATACCCACGAGATCGCGTCCGACAGGTTCGACTTCCCGCACCCGTTCGGTCCCACGATCGCCGCCAGCCCGCGCCCTGAAAAGCGCATCTCCGTCCGGTCGCAGAATGACTTGAAGCCCTGGATTTCCACGCGTTTGAGAATGAGCAATGCATTCACCTCGCAAAATGATGGTTGACAGGGGAATACCAGCCGCGCCTGCCAGGCGGCGGCCATCTCGGGGGGGTACTTCAGATCATAACGGGAAATGGAATCCAGGTCAAGGGAGTCGTATGAGATATGTAGTAGCGCTCAAGCGTGCGCCACTATATCTTGTGGTTGCTCAGCATCACCGTTCAAAATTCACTCATCCCCCGCAAAATCACTTCCGGTATCACCTGAGTTTATTGGATGCATCCCGCTCAAAAGAGACTGCTTGTGCTATGGAATCGACATCGTGACAACTTCCAGTCCGCCCCCCGGCGAAGGCTCCAGCCGGTATTGCATCAGCTTCTCGTCCTCCAGAAGATACAGGCCATGGTCCGTCGCCAGCGCCAGCGACGCCCCGGCCCCGCGGATGTCCCGGATCACATCCGGGACCGCAAACACCCGGGTCTCTCCCGTCGAGGGCACATGCCGGAGCAGTCCCTGGCTCCGCAATGCCCCCTCTGGCCGCTGCATCAGTCCCGCAAACACGGTCTCCACAGGCTCACGTACTACATGAAGCGATGACCCGGAACAACATGTAATCTCAGGGAGATAGAATGACTCAATCGTCGGCTCTCCCACCCGGATCCGTCCCACGAATCCGGCCCCGCTCTGCCCTTCGCCATCGTAGAACGTGTGCAGAAACCAGAC
>DNFG01000526.1 GCA_003487005.1 Bryobacterales bacterium | reverse complement strand
AGCCGGCGGCTGCTGGGGTTCGATCCATCGAATATGCTCACCGGGCAGTTCTATCTCTCGGCCGCGGGCTACAGCGGACCGGAACAGCGGGAATTCTGCCGGCGGCTGCGGCAGAGGATGGAGCAGGTGCCGGGGGTAGTGGCCGCAGGCTACAGCGATGTCGTCCCGCTGAGCTTCGGCCGGAGCCCCTGGCATCAGGTCAGTGTCGAAGGCTATGCGCCGGCGCCGGGCGAGAACATGAACTTGCACCGGAGCCTGGTGTCGCCGGGCTACCTCGAGTTGATGAAGATTCCGCTCATCGAGGGCCGTGATTTCACGGACGCCGATGACGCGAAAGCGCCGCCGGTGATGATCGTCAATGAGGCGTTCGTCCGTCGGTACTTCGGCGGCGGCGTGGCGATCGGACGGCGGGTGCAGTTGGAGCGGGTGTGGATGACCGTGATTGGCGTGGCGAAGGACGCCCGGTATCACAGCCCGGCGGAGAGCCCGCTGCCATACATGTACCGGCCCTTCAGCCAGCAGTTCGCCCCGGGGCTCAACTTCTCGTTCTTCGTGAAGACCGGAAGCGATCCGCTGCCGGCGCTCTCCGCGTTGCGCCGTGAGGCGCGCGCCCTGAACGGCGACGCGCACATTTATGGGGCCAACTCGCTGCAGCACGCCATCACCGAGGCCCTGTACCCGCAGAAAGTGGCCGCGAGCCTGCTCAGCGCGCTGGGGGCACTGTCGCTGTTTCTCGCGGCAATCGGGCTGTTTAGCGTCATGAGCTACATGGTGAGCCAGAGGGCGCGGGAGGTCGGGATCCGGATGGCGCTGGGCGCCCGGCCGGCCGACGTCGTCCGGATGGTGGTGTTGCAGGGTGGAATGCTGGTGGCGCCGGGACTGTTTCTGGGGGCGTTGGGGGCCGGGGTGTCGTCCCGTTGGACGGCGGATCTGTTGGTCGGCGTGGGCGCAGGCGATCCGGTGGTTTACGCCGGGGCGAGCCTGTTCCTGACCGGGGTTGCGTTGATCGCCTGCGCGGCCCCGGCATTGCGGGCAGCCCGGATTGAGCCGGTCAGCGCGCTTCGGAGCGAGTGAACGGCCGCGGCAGGTTCTTCTATGCTGGAAGAACTGGTTATGCCGCTTCGTCCCGCTGCTCGTGTCGCTCCCTTCACCGAATCGGTCATCCGCGAGATGACTCGCCTCGCTCTTCGCCACGATGCCGTCAATCTGGCGCAGGGATTCCCGGATTTCCCGGCTCCGGACGCGATCAAGGAGGCCGCGTGCCGGGCGATCCGGGAGGATGTCAATCAGTACGCGGTAACCTGGGGGACCCCTGCGCTGCGGCAGGCGATCGCGGCCAAGTACCGGCGCCACTATGACATCGACCTCGATCCGGATACCGAGATCACCGTGGTTTGCGGCTCCACCGAGGGGATGATCGCCTCGCTGCTGGGCGTGGCCGATCCGGGTGCGGAGATCGTCATCTTCGAGCCCTGGTACGAAAACTACGGCCCGGACGCGCACCTGTCAGGAGCGACACGGCGGTTTGTCCGGCTGCATCCACCCGAATGGCGCTTCGATCCGGAGGAGCTGCGGCGGGCATTCACGCCGAAGACCCGCGCGATCATCGTCAATTCGCCTCACAATCCGACCGGGAAAGTGTTCAGCCAGGAGGAGTTAGGCCAGATCGCCGCCTTGTGTCAGGAGCATGATGCCGTCTGCCTGACCGACGAGATCTACGAGCACATACTGTATGACGGGCGTCAACACCACCCGATGTTGACGATCCCCGGAATGCGCGAGCGGACGATCCTGGTGAATTCGATGAGCAAGACGTACTCGGTCACCGGGTGGCGCGTGGGTTGGGTGATCGCTCCGCCGGAGTTGACGCCGGCAATCCGGAAGGTGCACGACTTCCTGACGGTAGGCGCGGCGGCGCCGCTGCAACAGGCGGGGGTGCTGGCGTTGTCGCTGCCGGACAGCTATTATTCCGAACTGGCGCACCATTATTCGGAACGTCGTGAATATTTGTTAACAGTTCTTGATGAATGTCGAATTCCGGCGCTGCGGCCGGCGGGAGCCTATTATATACTTTGTGACATCAGCGGCCTGGGCTTGGGCACAGACCTCGAAGTCTGCCGCCATCTCATTGAAAGTATTGGCGTTGCTGCGGTTCCTGGATCCAGCTTCTTCGTGCATCCCGAGGACGGGGCGCGATTTATTCGCTTTTGTTTTTGCAAAAGATATGAGACTCTGAAAGCAGCAGGAGCCCGGCTCAGTCGACTGGCTCTCAGTTGACAGGCTTGAGGTGTCCGCTCTCAGGAGACTTGCAAATGCAGCCCACTTTTCTGCTGGAAGAGCAGCTAGTCCGGGCCAACGGCTCAGGACCTGTCGCCGACCTCGGGTCGGATCGACCCACTCTCGTCTCCCTCACCCTGGGAATCACTCGCGTCATCGAACAGGAAAGCCTCGATCTGATGCTGTTTGGCTCTGTTGACGGCCAGACCTGGACCGAAAAGCCGATCCTGGCGTTTCCGCAGAAGTTCTACTGCGGCGTGTACTCACTTCTGCTGGATCTGTCCGCACACCCGGATGTCCGGTTCCTCCGTGCAGACTGGAAGGTCAGCCGCTGGGGGCGCGGCGAGTCCACTCCGCTGTTCACCTTCTACCTGTTCGCTCAACCTGCGGCCGCGCGCGCACTGGCTTCGTCGGCAGCGTAAAGGCAAACCAATCTACACCAGGATCGCGAACGCGGATTCCGTGCGTTCAACACGGTTGTACTCGGTATCGCGTTCGACGGGTTCGCGCCCCGCTTCCCGGATCAGCCGCAGGAGTTCGTTCCGCCGGAGTCCCTGGCTGGTCTCGGCCCCGGCATCGTGGTAGATCTTCTCCTCGACTACGGTGCCATCGATGTCGTCGGCGCCGAAACGTTGGGCCACCTGGGCGATCTTGGGGGTCATCATCACCCAGTAGGCCTTGATATGGGGGATATTGTCGAGCATCAGGCGGGCGACGGCAATGTTCTTCAGGTCCATGAACCCGGTGGTGCGGGCGACGTGCTCGAGCGGAGTATTGTCCGGGTGGAAGGCGAGCGGGATGTAGGTGACGAAGCCGTTCGTGTCGTCCTGGAGTTCGCGGAGGCGCACGAGGTGGTCGACGCGGTCCTCTTCGTTCTCGATGTGCCCGTAGAGCATGGTGCAGTTGGATTTGATGCCCATTTTGTGGGCCACGCGCGCAACTTCGAGCCATTCGCCGCCATCGATTTTGTGGTCGCAGATGATCCGGCGAACACGCTCGGTGAAGATCTCCGCGCCGCCGCCGGGCATGGAATCGAGGCCCGCCTCCCGGAACCGCCGCAGAACCTCGGGGATCGGGGTCTTGAAGCGCTTGGCGAAGTAGGCGATTTCGACCATGGTGAAGGCCTTCAAATGAACCTTCGGAAAGCGCTGCTTCAGCCCGCGGAGCATTTCGGCATACCAGTCGATGTCGAGTTCGGGGTGCAGTCCGCCGACGATGTGGAATTCGGTCACGGCTTCGGTGTAGCCTTCGCCGGCGCGGTGCCAGACTTCGTCGAGCGACATCGTGTAGGCCTTCGGGTCGCGAGCCTTCTTGCCGAAGGCGCAGAGTTTACAGGCGGCGACGCAGACGTCGGTGGGGTTGATGTGGCGATTGACGTTGAAGAAGGTGACGTTGCCGTGGAGACGTTCACGGACGAGGTTGGCGAGGTAGCCGAGGCCGAGAAGGTCGTTGGTCCGGTAGAGAGTGAGCCCGTCTTCGATGGACAGGCGCTGTTGGGCGGCGACCTTCTCCAGAATCGGCGCAAGCCGCTGGTCTTCGAAGCTTGGTGTGAGTAGCATTGCTTGGTTTACCTCCTCAGCAGGACGTCCCCGGCCCAGAATCCGAAAAATAACACACTCACCCAACCGTTCAGGGTGAAAAAGGCGGCATCGACCCTTGAAAGGTCGTCAGCGCGCACTAAACGGTGTTCGTAGACGAGCAAACCGGCGACGACACCGATGCCCACGGCAGCGGCGATCCCGAGATTCAACACAGCGGCGAGAATGGCGAGGCAGACGATCATTAGCACATGAAACAACCGCGCGAGTTGGAGAGCGTGCGCGACGCCGAGACGGGCAGGCAGGCTGAACAACCCGGCGGCGCGGTCGAATTCGACATCCTGGCACGAGTAAATGATGTCGAATCCGGCGGTCCAGAGCAGGACGGCGGCGGTCAGCCAGATAATGCGCGGGTCGAGTGCGCCGGTCATCGCGATCCAGGCGGCAGCGGGCGCGATGCCGAGCGACAGTCCCAGGACGAGATGGGAGAGCGCCGTGAATCGCTTCGTCCAGGAGTAGAAAAGCACGACACCCAGGGCTACGGGCGAGAGGGCGAGACAGAGCGGGTTCAGCATCGCGGCCGCGAACACGAAAAGCGCGGAGGCGGCGAGCGTGAATCCCCAGCCGAACTGCCGGGAGAGCAGGCCCGCCGGAATGTGGCGCGTTTGCGTTCGGGGATTGCGGGCGTCGATGGCTGCGTCAAGAACACGGTTGAAGGCCATGGCGGCGGATCGCGCGGCCACCATGGCGACGATGATCCAGCCCAACCGGCCGCCAAGCCCTTCCATCAAAAAGCCTTGCTCGCGCCAGGCGAGCAGCGCCCCGGTCAGAGCGAACGGCAAGGCGAAGATCGAGTGCTCGAACTTGATCATCTCGAGAGTGAGCACAAACTTGCGCCAGAGTCCGGGCCGGAGCCCGGCGCTTTCGATCGAGGTCTGCATCGGGGGTGGAATACCAGTTACCATTTTATTCGATGCCTGCCCTGCGCCTTTTGGGTCTTGTTCTGTGCCTGTGGATGGCCGGATGTTCCGGTGATGCGCCGCGCTCGGCCGCGGACCTGCATGTGACGGCGGTCACCCTGCCCGGCGGAGAGACCATCCGGGCGCAGATGATGACCCATCCGGACGACCTGATGCGCGGGATGAAGTTCCGCGATTCCCTGCCCGAGGATCAAGGCATGCTTTTCGTGCATGCCCGCGAGGATTTCTACCGGTTCTGGATGTACGAAGTCACGATTCCACTGGACATGATCTGGCTCGACAGGAATCGGAAGATCGTTCAGATTGTGCATGAGTGCCCGCCCTGCCCGGGCCCGGAATCGGCGTGTCCCACTTACGGAGGCGCATTCAAGGCGCAATACATCCTCGAATTGGCCGGCGGCGTCGCAAAAAAGCGGAATCTGAAGCCGGGGATGACGCTTCAGTTCTAATACATCATGGACCGCAATCACCTCAAAACACTCCTCGAACAGGTGCGCGACGGCGCGATCGAGATCGATTCGGCGCTGGATCGCCTGAAGCATCTGCCGTTCGAGAATATCGGCTATGCGAACATCGACCATCACCGGGCGATTCGCGTGGGCATGCCCGAGGTGATCTTCGGGAAAGGCAAGACGCCGGAAGAGATCGAAGGCATCGCCACACGCCTGCTGGAGCGCTCCGCCAACGTGCTCGCGACGCGCGCGACACCTGAGGCGTTCGAGCGAGTTCGGAACTCGTTCCCGGAAGCTGAATACTTCCCCCGGTCGGGAGCATTGCGGGTCTGGCGCGACCGGACGCCCCGGGGCAAGGGTCCGTTGGCAGTGGTTTGCGCGGGAACGACGGATCTGCCCGTGGCGGAAGAGGCCTGCGTGACGGCTGAAATCATGGGCAACGAAGTGAACCAGGTGACCGACGTGGGCGTGGCGGGAATCCACCGGCTGTTTGGGCACATGGAGGTGATTCAGCAGGCGCGGGTGATCGTGGTGTGCGCCGGGATGGAGGGAGCGCTGCCGAGCGCGGTGGGTGGCCTGGTGTCGTGCCCGGTGGTGGCCGTCCCGACCAGTGTAGGCTATGGCGCCAGTTTTCATGGACTTGCGGCCCTCCTGGGGATGCTGAACTCTTGCTCGTCGAACGTTTCGGTGGTCAATATCGACAACGGATTCGGCGGCGGTTACGTGGCAAGCCTGATCAACCGCGTGTAAAGCTCCTGGGCTGGCCGGACGATAGACGGGACATGGACCAGCCCACCCTGATTCAGCGCTTCAACCGGCGCTTCCCGTACCCCGTTCGACTGGCACTGATTGCGCTTGTGGGCTTGGGGCTCCTGCCGCTCGTGCAAGCCTCCCAGGTTTACGGACTGCTTTTTTATCATGTAGTTACGGACCCAACGCGGAGTTGTCCGATGCCGCAGTTGCTGCGGACGCCGGGGTTGAATTCGCAACTGATGGACCACCGGGCCCGGGCGGAGAAGGACATGCGGGTGGTGGCGAGGGATTCAGAACTGGGGATCATTCAGGTATCGAGCCTCGGTCACTCTTTTTGGGTGAAGGACGCGGGCGACTCGATGAACGGCGAAGCGCTGGTCCCGTACCTGATCGCCGAGCACCTGTGGATGGGCGGGAGCAACCCGGCGGAGTCAGTCAAGCCTGGGGACACCGTGATCGACTGCGGAGCGCACATTGGCACCTTCACGGCAGACGCCCTGGCGCGAGGCGCCCGGCGGGTCATCTCGATCGAGCCGGATGCCACCAATCTGGAGTGTCTACGGCGAAACTTCAAGCGGGAGATCGCGGAAAAGAAGGTGATCTTGATTCCGAAAGCCGCCTGGAGCGAGGAAACGACGCTGAAGTTCACGATTTCGGACCTGAATTCGGGAATGAACAGCGCGGTCATCCGGACGGGCACCCGCGAGATCGAGGTTCCCGCGACAACTATCGATGCGATTGTCCGTGAGCATGGGATCGAACGGGTGGACTACCTCAAAATGGACATTGAAGGGGCGGAAAGGCACGCTTTGCGCGGGGGCATGGCCACCTTGAAGCGGGACCGGCCCCGGATGATGCTGGAGGCATACCATCTGGAGGACGATCACGAAGTGCTGCCGCGCCTGCTGCGGGAAGCGCACTCGGGCTACCAGGAGGTCTGCGGTCCCTGCGAGCGGGATCTGCGGACGAATTCCTGGCGTCCGTACGTGCTCTACTACCGTTAGGCTCCCCTGCACGGGCGTTGCCAGTGGGATAATTCGGTCATGATGCGCCAATTCGCTGCTTTGCTGCCAGTGGTTGTGTTGTTGGCTCTGCCGGGGGGCGCCCAGACGCCGCCGCGGGGGGATGGATTGTATGCCACGCTGGCAACGAATCACGGCGCCATCACGGTGCAGTTGTATGAAAACGACGCTCCGGCGACCGTCCGGAACTTCCTCGGGCTTTCGCTGGGGGGCATTCGCTGGACGGATCCGAAGACGAAGCGGCGGGTGACGAGGCCCTTGTACCCGGGGACGATCTTTCACCGGGTGATTCCGGGGTTCATGATTCAGGGCGGCGACCCGACCGGCACGGGCGATGGCGAGACGGCGTTCATCCCGGATGAATGGCCGGCGCAATACAAGTTCGACGCGCCCGGACGGCTGGCAATGGCACATTCGGGACCGGGGACGTCGTCATGCCAGTTCTTCATCACGGATGGTCCTGCGCCTCATCTGAACGGGCAGTTCGGCGTGTTCGGGCAGGTGGTGGCGGGGCAGGAGGTGGTGGCGAAGATTGCGCGGGTTCCGCGCAACGGGCAGAACCGGCCGGATTCGCCGGTCACCATCCAGACTGTGACGGTGGAGCGCTGGGCGGGCGGCAAAGCCACGCCGGTCAAGAAGTTACCGCCCGCGCCGAAAGCGGCGAAGAAGAAGTAGCCGGGGGGCTATTCCGGGGTGGCGGGGTCGAGCGGGACTTCGGCGAAGAAGAGTTCCTTACCGGTGGAGGCTTCGCGGATGCCGCTGACGTAGAGGATGGCGTTGCGCTGGTGGCGGGTCTGGAAGTAGACAAAACCGTGGACGGATTCGCCCTTGAGCACGGATTTGGCGCCCCACGCGCGGGTATCTAGCTCGACGGCGGCCATCGGGTTCTTCTTGCGGGGCAGCGGAATGGGCACGCCCACGCCGCCGGCGCCAGCCTGGCGGGGGCGGCGGACGCCGGTCAGGTAGGCGAGTTCCTTGGGGTCGGTGGGTTCGACGGAATTGCGGCCGCCGGCGAGTTGGTAGAGTACCTGGACACGGTCGAGGAGGAGGGTGTCGTCGCCGTTATTGTCGATGATCAGCAGGACGGGCAGGACGCCGAACTCGTTGGGATTCAGTTTGCCGCCGAAGATGGGCTTGGTTTCGGAGTCGGATTCATATTTGACCGCGGCGATCTTCACCGGGCCGATGGTCTGGTGAGAGGGGTAGTCCGCGGCTTTGCCGGGCCTGAATGGGGCATCCTTCTGCGCCGGGGCCGGAGCGGCGGCGAACAGAAGCGCGAGAGTCAGAACGGTGCCGGTAGTGCGCATTGTGAGGGGACCCAATCTCATTTTCAGGATATATCGCCTTTGGTTGGACGCCGACGGCACCCGCGAGGTTGCCTCGGCGCGTTACGCTGAGAGGCGAAACTGTCGTGCGGCAATCGTGGCGAGACCGGCTGGTTTATGGGCTCTACCGGGCTCTGCAGTGGCTTGGGTTGCCGGTGTTGTTGGGGTATCTGGGACTGCGGGTGCTGCGCGACCGGCGGTATTGGCGGCATTTGGGCGAGCGGTTCGGGTTTCTGCCGGAGCGGTTTCGGCGCGGCGGTCCGGGGGCGATCTGGCTCCACGCGGTGAGCGTGGGCGAGGCGGTCAGTGCGGTTGGATTGATCGAAAAACTGCGCGAAACGCTGCCGGAAGCGCCCGTTTTTGTCTCGGTTTCGACGATTGCAGGCCGGGCGATGGCAGAGAAGAAGCTCGAAGGACTGGCGGAGGGGGTGTTCTACGTCCCCCTGGACTACTGCTTCGCGGTCCGGCGCGTCCTGCGGGCATTGAAACCGTCGGTGGTGGCGGTGATGGAGACCGAGATCTGGCCGAATCTGTGGCGGGAGGCGGTCCGTTCGGGGGCGAAACTGGTGGTGGTGAACGGGCGGATTTCGGACAAGGCGCTGCCACGCTACGAGCGGCATCACTGGTTCTTCCGGGCGCCGCTGGCGTTGCCCCACGAACTGCTGGCGCAGGACGGAATCGCGGAGGCGCGCTACCAGGCGCTGGGGGCGGCGCAGGCGCGGGACGCGGGCAATTTGAAGTTTGATTTTGACCCTTCGAAGACGCGAATCGCAGCCGGTTTGCGGGCGTTTCTCGACGGGCACGCGGGGGCGCCGGTGGTGCTGGCGGCGTCCACGATGCCGCCTGCGTTCGCGGGAGATGTCGACGAAGACGACTTGCTGGTGGGGGTTTTCCGCGGGTTGGCGGCGAAACACCCGGGTTTGCTGCTGATTGTGGCGCCCCGGCGTCCGGAACGTTTTGATTCGGCGGTGGAGAAGTTCAGGGCGGCGGGCGTGGCGGTGGTCCGGCGGACGGCACTGGGGCCGCTGACACGGCCGGGGGTGTTGGTGGTGGACTCGATCGGGGAGTTGAGCGGGCTGTTCGCGGTGGCGGATGTTGTGTTCGTGGGCGGGTCGGTGGCGGCCCGGGGCGGGCACAATGTGCTGGAACCGGCGGCGTTTGGGAAGGCGATTGTCACGGGACCGAACAACCAGAACTTTCAGTCGATCGCGGATGTTGTGTTCGTGGGCGGGTCGGTGGCGGCCCGGGGCGGGCACAATGTGCTGGAACCGGCGGCGTTTGGGAAGGCGGCG
>DNFG01000192.1:30771-31138 GCA_003487005.1 Bryobacterales bacterium | reverse complement strand
GCTTCAGTGAGCGGTAATTCTGTGCGCGGGCATACTTCGGCAGGTAATCGAAGGCCCCGCCGGAGGCCGGCGTCTGTGCCGAGGCCACTTGGACCGGCGCCGCCGCCCCCAACCCCAGTGCCGCCAGCGCGCCCCGGAAGAACCCGCGGCGCTGATCATTGTGCTTCATCGAATCGGCTCCTTTCGCGTGGATCGCGCCCGATTCTATCATTGAAAGTTGCACTACGATGTCATCGTTCTTGGCGCTGGAGCGGCCGGCCTGTTCTGTGCCGCTCTCGCCGGCCAACTCGGCCGACGCGTCCTGCTCCTTGAACACTCGGCCCGTCCCGGCAGCAAAATCCTGATCTCCGGCGGCGGCCGCTGCAAT
>DNFG01000192.1:0-30538 GCA_003487005.1 Bryobacterales bacterium | reverse complement strand
CGAGAAGATCCGCATCTCCGGCGGCGGCCGCTGCAATTTCACCAACCGCGTCGTCAAACCCGAGCACTTCCTCTCCGCCAACCCCCACTTCGCGAAGTCCGCCCTCGCCCGCTTTTCCCCCCAGGACTTCCTAGCTCTTGTCCGCAAGCATCGCATCGCTTTCCACGAAAAGACCCTCGGCCAGCTTTTCTGCGACGATTCCGCCCGCCAGATTCTTGGCCTGCTGGAAGACGAATGCCGTGCCGGACGCGTCGAACTCAAACTGAACTGCCGCGTTACCCGCGTCAACCGTGACACCCGCTTCACCGTCGAAACCACCGCCGGCGCCTTTACCGCCCCCGCGCTCGTTGTCGCCACTGGCGGCCTGTCCATCCCCAAAATGGGCGCCACCGGCTTTGGCTATGACCTCGCCCGCCAGTTCGGCCTCGCCGTCGAATCCCCGTACCCGGCCCTCGTCCCGCTCACTTTCGAAGCAGACTGGCGCGCCCGCTGGTGTGACCTCGCCGGGGTCGCCACCGAAATTACCGCAGCCACCGGCAACACGCGCTTCCGCGAGCGGATGCTGATCACCCACCGGGGCCTCAGCGGCCCGGCCATCCTCCAGATCTCCAGTTACTGGCGCCCGCCCGCGCCCATCCGTCTCGACCTTCTGCCCGGCGCGGGCCTGGCCGAAGCCACCCCGGCCACCGCCCGCCGCCTGCTGCTCGATTCCCTGCCCCGCCGCTTCTCCGAACGCTGGCTGGACCAGGAAGGCTTCACCCAACCGCTGCTGCCCCTCTCGAAACTCGAGGCCCGCCTCCACGACTGGCGCCTCCACCCCGCAGGCACCGAGGGCTTCGACAAAGCCGAAGTCACCGGCGGCGGCGTCTCCACCCGCGACCTCTCCTCCCAGACCATGGAAGCCCGCAACGTACCCGGCCTCTTCTTCGTCGGAGAAGTAGTGGATGTCACCGGGCACTTGGGAGGATACAATTTTCAATGGGCGTGGGCTTCGGCCCACGCCGCGGCACAGGCTCTGGGCGCAGCCTGAAAGGAAGGAACCAGCCATGCGTTCTCTCGCTCTGTTCATCCTGGCGGCCTCGATCACCGCCGGCCAGTCCGTCCCGCCCCCGGCGGGTTCCGCCTCCGATGCCAAGGCAGCCATCGAAGCCAAACTCTACTTGACCCGCGACGAGGCCAAAGCCGCTCTCGGCATCGATCCCGGTCCCGACATGATCATCATCGAGGTCCAGGTCACCCCTAAGACCGAAGACGGCAAAATGTACCTCGACCACGACGACTTCCTGCTTCGCTCCGACCGCGATGGCCAGCGCGCCCGTCCCCTGCTTCCGAGCCAAATCGCCGGCACCTCCGTCATGGTCATCAGTTCGCGCGGCGGCACCCAGGGCGCCATCATGGGCGGCGAGCGCCGCGTCCCCTACGGCGGAGTCCCCGGCGTCCCCGGCGACCCCCGCAGGCCCGGCCCCTCCACTCTCCCGAACCCTGGTCAGGGTCAGGGCGGTTCCGCCACCGCCGATACCTCGGGCGCCGTCGCCAGCATCGAGGAACACAAAGCTGGCCGCGACCAGAACCTGCTCCTCGACGCCCTCAAGGAGAAGATTCTCCCCGACGGCGAGATCGACAAACCCGTCTCGGGACTCCTCTATTTCAGCTTTGAAGGCAAGCACCGCGTCCGGCAACTCGAACTCGTTTACCGGAAAGCCCCGCCCCGCCTCGCCATCCGGTTCCCGGAGCCCAAAAAGAAATAAACCCCATGCACATCTCTGAACTTGAAACCCCCGCCCTCGTCATCGACCTCGACATCATGGACCGCAACCTCGCCCGCGTCGCCAACTACGCCCGCGAGCACAATCTCCGCCTGCGTCCCCACACCAAGACCCACAAGATCCCCGCCCTCGGCCGCCGCCAACTCGACCTCGGCGCAGTTGGTCTCACCGTCGCAAAGACGACCGAGGCCGAAGTGATGCTCGACGCCGCCCCCGAAGACCTGCTGATCGCCTACCCGGTACTCGGCCAGGCCAAGCTCGAACGCCTCCGCCGCATCGCCCGGAAGACTCGCGTCACCATCGCCCTCGACTCCCTCGAAGCCGCCCGGCCGCTGTCGGATCTCGGCGTCGATCTCGGGGTCCTGGTCGAAGTGGACCTGGGCCTCGGCCGCACCGGCGCCGCCCCCACCGATGTCCCCAGTCTCGTCCAGGAAATCGTCGCGCTCCCCCACCTCGACTGGGAAGGCCTCGCCTTCTACCCCGGCCACATCAAAGGTCTTACTGGCGAAGACGAGGCAAAATCGGCAAAACTCCGGCGCGACCTCCACGATCTGCTGAATACGCTCACGGCCCTTCGCCTCGTCCCTCGCATCGTCAGCGGCGGATCCACCCCCCTCTTGTTCCATTCCCACACGTTTGCGGGCGTTAACGAAATCAGGCCCGGCACCTACATCTTCAACGACCTCAACACCGCCGCCATGGGCGCCTGCTCGCTTGAAGATTGCGCCGCGACCATCCTCGCCACCGTCGTCTCCCGCCGGGAAGGCCACATGATCATTGATGGCGGTTCGAAGACATTCTCCTCCGACCGCCTGGCGACCGGCGGGGCCGGCTTCGGCCTGCTCCCGGCGTTCCCCGGCGCGGTTTTCCACAAAATGAACGAGGAACACGGTTACGTCGACATCCATGAATGCCAAAACGCGCCCGCCGTGGGCGAGCGCGTTCAGGTCCTTCCGAATCATATTTGTGTCGCCGTCAACCTGCACGAACAGGTCTACGGGATTCGCGGCGGCGAAGTGGTCGAAACCTGGACCGTCGCCGGCCGTGGCAAGTTGCAATAGCCGCGGCTATTCCGCCTTCGCAATTGAGCTGATCGTCACCGTGTCGCCTTCCAGCGACCCGCTGATCTTCACCTTGGCGCCGTAAAGCTCCTCGCCCACCTTGTCGGCGTTGGCCAGCTTCAGCACCTTGTCGCCCACCACGAAGACGGCCGAGGCGCCGCCCTTGATGCAGCCCTTCACGCAGGCAACGCTGCCCGCTGAGCCGTCGTTATGCTTCACGCCGCACTTGGAGTCACTGATGTGACCCGTCCACTCCGCGCCAAACGCGGCAACCGCGGCGAACATCATGAACAAACCCAGTTTCTTCATTTGTCAAGCACCTCCAGAATCGGGGATTCCCTTAGCCTAACGATTCTGGAGGCGCTTGGCAAGATTCACGAATACGGTCCTTCAGGCCCTTGCCGCCAGTGACGCGCTCCGCTGCTCGATCGGCACGAAGTGGCGTTCATCTTCGCCGATGTATACCTGCCGCGGCCGGGCGATCTTCTGTTCCGGATCCACCAGCATCTCCTGCCACTGCGCCAGCCAGCCAACCACGCGCGGAATCGCGAACAGGACGGTGAAGATGTCCGGCCGGAAGCCCATCGCCTGGTAAATGATCCCGGAGTAGAAATCGACGTTCGGGTACAGTTTCCGCTCGACGAAGTAGTCGTCGCTCAGCGCAATCCGTTCCAGTTCCAGAGCGATCTCGATCCGGTCGTTGTGGCCCGTCACCTCGAAGACCCGGTCCGCCGCCCACTTGATGATCCTCGCGCGCGGGTCGTAGTTCTTGTAGACCCGGTGGCCGAAGCCCATCAGCTTGACTTCGCCCTTCTTCACCCGCTCGATGTAGGCCGGAATATTGGCTTTGTCGCCGATCTCGTCCAACATCTTCAGCACTTCTTCGTTTGCGCCGCCATGCAGTGCTCCGGAGAGCGCCGCCGCCGCGCCCGCCACCGACACGTAGGGATCCGCCAACGAACTTCCGATGCAACGCATCGTGTTCGTCGAACAGTTCTGCTCATGATCAGCATGCAGGATGAAGAGGATGTCGAGCACCCGCGCCAGCGTCGGATTCGCCAGATACTTGGGCTCCACCATTTTCCACATCATGTTCATGAAGTTGGCGGTGTAGCTCAAATCGTTGTCCGGGTACACATAAGGCAAGCCGAACTGGTGCCGGTAGCAGTACGCGCAGATCGTTGGCATCTTCGCGACCAGCCGGACAATGTGCCGGCTGCGGATTACCGGGTCGTGCACGTTCTTGGCGTCCGGATAGACGGTCGACAGCGCCGCCACGGTCGAAATCAGCATGCCCATCGGATGCGCATTGTAGCGGAAGCCTTCCAGGAACTTCTTCGTCGTCTCGTGCAGCATCGTGTGCCGCTTCACTCGTGTCACCCAGGCGTTCAACTCATCCTGCTGCGGCAAGTCGCCGTTGAGCAGAAGCTGGGCCACTTCCAGGAACGTGCAGTTTTCCGCCAGTTCCTCAATCGGGTAGCCGCGGTAGCGTAGTATCCCTTTATCTCCATCGATGTAGGTGATGGCGCTCCGGCAAGATGCCGTGTTCAGGAACGCCGGGTCGTAGGTCATCATCCCGAACTCTTCCGGGTCAACCTTGATCGGCTTCAGGGCCTTCGCGCGAATATTGCCATCCTCAACCGGGATCTCGTACTGCTTGCCAGTGCGGTGGTCGGTGATGGTCAGACGGTTCGAATCCATAAATGCACCTCCATCCGGCGGCCACTGGGCCGTCAGGCTCTATACGCCACTATTAAAACCTGAAACTCTGTTTAGGTCCAGAAAAACCGTCAGAGACGACTGAAGAAAAAACCGACAGGGTGTGTTGAGAAATTCAACATGGTACAGGCAACAAAGTATGGCGACCCAAAAGCCACTGCGGGTCCAGTTGCCGTTTCACGGCGCACATTGCGGCGATTTGCTCAGGTGAGTACTCCAAAGGCAGTAGGTGTGCCTTCTTCTTCCCCAGTCCGTGCTCCGCGCTGACGGTGCCCCCCAACCGGACAGCCTCCCTGGCAAATTCGATCAAAAGAGAGGGCGCCCGCTCGGCCTGCCTCCGGTCCCCCGGGAGCAGATTGACATGGACGTGCGCGTCTCCAATGTGACCGAAGATGCAGTAGCTTTCGCCGAACTCCCGGCGGAGATTCTCCTCGTAGAAATCCATCATCGCCCGATTCTGCTCCACCGGGACCGCGAAGTCGGTCCCGAGTTTACCGTGCCCCAGCTGCCGGACTCTCTCGTTCACCAATTCAGGCAGAGTGTGCCGGAAGACCCGGAACCGCTCCCGGTCCGAGGGTGCATCCCCAAACCAGGAGTCCTCCAGTCCATCCGCCGCCACGAGACGATCCAGCCATTCCTCCACGGGATCGCCCTCCAGACCGTCCAGAATCTGCTCCACCAGGAGGGCGGCACCCGCCCCGGCAGGAATGTCGGCATAGCGGGCTCTCAGCAGGTCGAGGGAGTGCCCGTCGAAATACTCCAACATTCGGAGTTGAGGAATCGCTCGCCACAATTCGACTGCCTCGAGAGCTTCCGGTGCGCTAGGGAAGAACACAACCCCGGTCAGCAGGCTCTCCGGGGCCGCCAATAACCCCAGTTCGGCCTCCAGAACCACTCCCAAAGTGCCTTCAGACCCACAAAACAGATCCACCCAATCGAAGGGTTCGCGGAGGTAGTACCCTGCAGTGTGCTTTCGCGCTCTCGGCGCCGGCAGTGGGGCGACCGGGAAATCGATCCGCTCGCCACGCCGGAAGCGGCGAATGCTGCCATCCATGAGAGCCACGGTCAGGGCGCGAATCCACCGGCGCGTCGATCCGTACAAAAAACTACGGCTGCCGGATGCATTGGTGGCGATCGATCCGCCGACTGAGGCCGTCCACTCGGTCGGATCAGGAGGATAGAGCAGCCGCCGCCTGCCTGCCGCGGCATGAAGATCTGAAAGAGGAACCCCTGCCCCAACAAATGCCACGTTTTCAACAATATCGAGGCGCCGGAAGCGGTCTGTCGAGAGGATGGCGCCCCCATCGGCGCAACGCCCTCCTGTCACGCCGGTCCCAGCACCGGAGATCGTGACCGGACAGGCCTCCCCGGTCGCGATTCTGAGGACTTCAGCCACTTCTTCTTTTGTAGGAACAAAAAGACGATCCGCGTGCCCACGGTATCCGGAAGCATCTTCCAGCCACGAATCCGGGACGGGCGGCTCGACGGACATCGGAGCAGCCAGCCTCAGACCTCGAGGATCACCGGCATGATCAGCGGCCGGCGTGAGGTCTGCTTGTTCAGATAGCGCTTCAGTTCGGCGCGGATCTTTTCCTGCATCACACCCCAATCGGTCCGCTCTTCTTTTGAAGAGGACTCAAGGGTTTTAGCCACAACCTCACGCGCTTTCGTCAGGATGTCGCGATCCTCCATGGAAACGAATCCACGGGAGACCAGTTCGGGAGACCCTTCGCTGCGCCCGGTGTTCTTGTCGATGGCGATAATCGGAATCACGAAGCCATCCTCCGACAAATGGCGTCTATCGCGGATGACGATGTCTTCCACGACTTCGTCAACAGATCCCGAATCGATGCAAACGCGGCCGACCGTGATCTTCTGGCCCCGCCGGGCGCCATGCCTGTCGATTTCAAGGGACTGGCCGGTCTCGAGGATGAAGGTTTCCTCCAGGCCGGTGCCACGCAGATGGGAGGCCAGCGCCGCGTGCTTCGACATTTGCCAGAATTCACCATGCAGAGGAACAAAATACCGGGGGCGAACCAGGTTGAGCATCAACTTCAGCTCTTCCTGGGCCCCGTGACCCGAAACATGGATGGGCGGAGTCATACCTCCAGCCACCACTTCGGCGCCGCGCCGCGCAATGTGGTTCATCATCCGGCCGATCGCCTTCTCGTTTCCAGGGATGTTGCGCGCTGAGTGCACCACCAGGTCGCCCTTGTCGAGTGAGAGATGCTTGTGGCTGTCCACGGCAATCCGGCTCATCGCTGACATGGGTTCGCCTTGCGTCCCTGCTACCACGACAACCGTCTTGGCAGGGTTCGCCTGCATGATGTCCTGCGGGCGCAACAGGATACCGTCGGGGATCTGCAGCAGTCCCTGGCTGTGCGCGATTTCGGAAACCGAGGTCATCGAGCGGCCGATGAACGCCACCTTGCGTCCATACTCCGATGCCACATCGAGGATTTGCTGCATCCGGTGCACCGACGACGAGAAGATCGTGAACACAATCCGCCGCTCAGCCCGGTTGAAGATCTCCTCAAAACGGGGCACGACCGACCTTTCACTAGGGGTATAGCCCGAACGATCTACGTTCGTGGAGTCCGACATTAGTAGCAGAACGCCGCGTTTGCCATACTCTGCAAAAGAATGCAGATCGAACGGGATGTTATCGGTCGGTGTCGGGTCGATCTTGAAATCGCCTGTGTGGATGATAACGCCCAGCGGCGTTGTGATGGCCAGTGCCACACAGCTTGCAGTCGAGTGCGTAACGTGGATAAATTCGACACTGAAAGGCCCAAGTTCGACTTTCTCGCCCGGCTTGACAGCGTTCAATCTCGGCTTGGCGACACTGTGCTCGCTCAACCGGCGCTCGACCAGCGAGAGAGTAAACCGGGTGCCATAGACGGGAACGTTGAACTCGGCGAGGAAGAACGGCACACTGCCGATGTGGTCTTCGTGGCCATGGGTCAGCACGAGCCCGCGCACGTGTTCTCGATTGTCCTCCAGGTAACTGAAGTCCGGGATGACGACGTCAACGCCCAACAGTTCGGCGTCCGGGAACATCATGCCCGAATCGATCACCATGATGTCATCGCCATAGCGGAGCGCCATGCAGTTCATTCCGAACTCGCCGAGTCCGCCCAGCGGGATTACCTGTAGTTTTTTGTCGGGCATAGAGGGATGGAGGAGAACGGGGCATGGCCCGTTCCCTATTCAGAATAGCGCAGATGACTAGCGCCGGGGCCCTTAAAACGATGACCCGCCGGGAGGCGGGTCATCGCATAACCCCGGTTTCCCGGGATCTGATGTTCAATGGGAGAACAGATTCCACGGTTTCGCAACCGCAAAACCTGTATGTGATTCGAGGGTAGAGCCTCGGGCGAAGTAAGTCAAGGAAAAATCAGACTCGCCCGGCACAACCGGCAACTTATTGTTATTAGGGCACTTAACGAAATTCAGCTCGATGGCTCAAGTTGGCAATAGAATTGCGTCCCCTGCCTTGCAGGATGGGGAAATCGCTCTAAGTTGACGAGAAACCGAGGCTTAATGCTTGCCAAGGTCGAGGATGGTGATTGTGGCTTCGGAACCCTCGATCCGATGCTGCCGACGGCGCAAATAGAACCAGAGCCCCGCAAAAAGAACGCCACCCAATATGCACGACACAAGTAGTATGCCCGTCAGCTCAAAGATCGCGATGAGCATCCCCGCCACGTCGGGCATCGGGGGATCCTTGGTCGCCTCATTCCAGACGAAGTTCAGATCATACTCGACGGCATCCAGCAGCGGCTTGACCTGAGCCGGGTCATGCCCTCCCGGGATCACGGCGATCAGCGAACCACTTCTTTTGACGTTGAACCCGGGTTGTTGTTCGAATCCGGGCACCCGGGTCCGGGCAACCTGGGGAGTCGGATAGTAGAACAACGTCAGATTCACGGTTCCGCCGCCCGGGGTCCGGTAGCGGGCCGAGATGGCTTCGGCGGAATCCTCGAAGCCGGCCAATATCGGGTCGATGGCTGGTTCAAACTGGCTCAGCGAGTCGATGCCAAGGATATAGCGCTCGGAGTTCCGGATTCGGTCCTTCTCGGGCAGGAACCCGGGTAACTGGGGGAGTCCTCCTCCCGACCGTAGGCCCGGCAGGGCCGGATAGAGAGCCGCGAGCTCACCAGGGAGCGGACGCCAACCCTCGAATACCAGAACGTGGTTCATGTGGGCCATGAACTGGGATCCTGGCGTAGCGCAGAGCACGACGGATTCGAGGGCGGGCGTGCAATTCGCCGGACGGAGAAACTGGAACCAGGCGAAAGCCGACGTGGCGTCGGCCAGACGATACGCGGTGGCCCGAAAGGCGCCAATCGGACCGGAGTAGGTGGCCCGTTCCGCCGCCTCGCCCTGATACTCCGACCAGATCGCCTGTGACTCAGACGGAATGGTGACGGCTTCAGCGTTGGTCCGGCGGTGCTCCCGCCACTGCTCGGGCCAGATCTGGGCCGGCGCCGTGGCGGCGAGGCAAGCGAGGGCAGCGACGAGTGTGAGCGGCCTCATGGTGATTTGGACACCGCCCGCGGCGATCAGGCGCCACAACATTTCTTGTATTTTTTCCCGCTTCCGCAGGGGCAGGGGTCGTTGCGGCCGATCTTGTCCGACTTGATCACCTGCTGGGTCGCGGTTGCCGTGTCGCCACCGGTGAACTGGAGCGCGTCCATTTCCCGTTCTTTCTTGCGCAGGATGTTCTTGGTCAGGTCGACCAGCTGCGACTGCGCCTCCCGCGATTGCGGCTCCGGTTCCGGCGCTCCCGAAGGAACCTCATACTCCAATTCCTCGTCACCGCCGAACCCGGACAGGGGCCGCTCGCCCGCGACCGGCTGAAGGAAGAACAGAAACCGGACGGTTTCGTCCTCGATCCGGTCCATGAGGTCCTGGAACATCTGGTAGGCCTCTTTTTTGTACTCGATTACGGGGTCCTTCTGCCCGTAAGCGCGCATCCCAATGCCTTCCTTGAGGTGGTCCATCGACAGCAGGTTGTCTTTCCACTGCTGATCGATGACGCTGAGCATGATCATCCGCTCGGTTTCCCGCATCACGACGGGGCCGACAAGCTCCTCTTTTTCGTCGTAGCGGCGGCGGAGGTCTTCGAGGATCTTGTCCTCCACCTCGACGCGGCTGAGCGGGGCGAGGTCGCGGGGATGAATCTTGAGCCCGAACTGACTCTGTACATCCGTCTGCAGGCCGGTCAGATCCCAGGAGTCGGGGTGGGAGTTCTGCGGGCAGCGGTCGTCGACAAAGGAAGCCACGATCCCCTGGCCGATTTCGAAGATCCGCTCCTTCATGTCCTGGCCTTCGAGCAACTGGCGGCGCATGCCATAGATGGCCTGGCGCTGCTTGTTCATCACGTCGTCGTACTCGAGCAGGTGTTTGCGGATGGAGAAGTTCTGCGCTTCGACGGCTTTCTGGGCGGCCTCGATCCGCTTGGTGATCAGCCCGGATTCGATCGGGACGTCCTCCTCCATGCCGAGACGGAGCATCAGGCCCTGAATCCGGTCGCCGCCGAAGACCCGCAGCAGATGATCCTGCAGCGACAGGAAGAAACGGGAGGACCCGGGATCACCCTGACGGCCGGCGCGGCCGCGCAACTGGTTATCGATACGCCGCGATTCGTGACGCTCGGTTCCCACGATGTGCAGGCCGCCGACGGCCACCACTTCTTCGTGTTCGGCGTCACAGACCGATTTGTGCCGCCCGTAAACCTCTTTCCATCGCTCCGCAGGCACTTTGTAGTGCGTATCACCGCGCTGGAACCAGTAATTTTCGGCATCAGCGACCGTCTGTGAAAGTTCTTTCGGAACGGTCTGGACCCACTTCTGCTTCAGGCACTCTTCCTGGGCGAGGAATTCGGGATTGCCGCCGAGCAGGATGTCGGTGCCGCGGCCGGCCATGTTCGTGGAGACCGTCACGGCGGCCTTCCGGCCCGCCTGTGAAATGATCATTGCCTCGCGTTCGTGGTTCTTGGCGTTCAGCACCTCGTGCCGGACGCCCATCCGCTTCAGGATGCCTGACAGTTTCTCGGAGCGCTCGACCGAAACGGTGCCCACCAGGACGGGTTGACCCGTGGCGTGGCGCTCGGCGATCTCCTTGGCGGCATTGCGCCACTTCTCATCCTCGGTCCGGTAAACGATATCGTTCAGATCCCGGCGCCCGGGCGCCCGGTTGGTCGGAATGACGACGACTTCGAGGTTGTAAATTTTTGAGAATTCGGCCGCTTCCGTGTCCGCCGTTCCGGTCATGCCGGCCAACTTTTTGTACATCCGGAAGTAGTTCTGAAAGGTGACTGTGGCGAGCGTCTGGTTTTCCCGCTCGATCTTGACGCCTTCCTTGGCTTCGACGGCCTGATGCAGACCGTCGGACCAGCGGCGGCCCGGCATTAACCGGCCGGTGAACTCATCCACGATGATGACTTCGCCATCCTTGACCAGATAGTCGCGATCACGCTGATACAGGACGTGGGCGCGAAGCGCCTGCTGCACGTGATGGTTCAGTTCGATCGACTCGGGGTCATAGAGGTTGGCGACGTTGAGAAGGCGCTCGCACTTGGCGACACCTTCCTCGGTCAGGGCGCAGGAGCGGGTGCGCTCGTCCACGGTGTAATCACCCGTGGTGTATTTCTGTCCGGGTTCCTTGCCTTCGATGACCTCGCCCCGGACCAGGCGCGGGATGATGGCGTTCACCTTGTAATACTTGTCGGTCGATTCCTCGGAAGGACCCGAGATGATCAGCGGGGTCCGCGCCTCGTCGATCAGGATCGAGTCCACTTCGTCCACGATCGAGAAGTTGTGCGCGCGCTGGACGCAGTCCTCCAGGCGGAACTTCATGTTGTCGCGGAGGTAATCGAAGCCGAACTCGTTGTTGGTTCCGTAGGTGACGTCGCAGGCGTAAGCCTCGCGGCGCTCGTCATCATCGAGACCATGCACAATCAGGCCGACCGAAAGCCCAAGAAAGGAATACAGCCTCCCCATCCACTCCGAGTCGCGGCGGGCGAGGTAGTCGTTCACGGTGATGACATGAACGCCCTGCCCGGCGAGGGCGTTGAGATAAACCGGAAGCGTGGCGACCAGAGTCTTGCCCTCACCGGTCTTCATTTCGGCGATTTTGCCCCGGTGGAGGACAATGCCGCCGATCAGCTGGACATCGAAATGGCGCATGTGCAGGATGCGCAGACTGGCCTCCCGGCAGACGGCGAAAGCCTCGATCATCAGGTCGTCGAGGGTGGCGCCCTGCTCCAGCCGCTGCTTGAACTCGGCGGTTTTGGCGGCGAGTTGGGCATCGGAGAGGGCCTTCAGGGCCGCTTCTTGCTCGTTGATAGCCGCGACGAGCGGGAGAATTTTCTTCACCTCGCGTTCGTGTTTGGTACCAAAAATCTTCGCCAGGAGGGTGTCTACCATATTGAGGGCCGCAACCACCATCTTAACGCACGGGGGAGGCAGAACCCTGTGTGGCTCAAATGGTGTGAACCCATTCGCTGACGGCGGACAACAGTTGGCGAATGTGGACCGGTTTCTGCAGGAAGTCGTTCATACCGGCCTCGCGGCACTGCTGTCGGACATCGTCGGAGACATCCGCGGTCAGGGCGAGGATGGGGATGTGTTGATGTTCAGTCAGTTGGCGCAGCCGGCGCGTGGTTTCGTAGCCGTCCAGGCCGGGCATCTGAATGTCCATGAGGACCAGCGCGTAGGACTGGGCCGCGAGCCGGGACAGGGCGTCCTCTCCGCTCGATACACAATCCACCGGCCAGCCTCCCTTGCTGAGCATGGCGCGGATCACCTGCTGCGAGATCCGGTTGTCGTCCACCACCAGCACCCGGGATTCGGCGAGCGGAAGCGCCGGACGTTGGTCCGGCACGGCATGAACGCTCACTGGATGGAGCGGGAATACGGCTTCAATCCTGGTCCGGCCAGCGTCTGGCGAGAGCAGTCGCAGCGAACCCCCGAGGCAGCCGAGAAGCCGTTCGGCGAGCACGAACACCAGTCCGGCAGAGTGCAACCGGGTGCTCGGGTTGTCAGGCCGGGTGTCGTCAAGGAAGGCGCGAGCCACTTCGGCGCCGGCCGCACCGGTCGACATCGACGCCGCATCCAGCAATACCTGACATTCGAGCACATTCCCGGATTCCCGCAGATCCGCATTGAAGACCACGGCCTCCTGCCCTGCGGAGCGGACAGCGTGGTTCACCAGAGCCGACAGCACCTGCCGGATCCGGTAACTGTCGCCGGAAACCGTCCGGCGGCACCGGTCGCTGGCCTCCGCCTGCAAGTGGACCTGGCGGCTCCGGGCCTTGGACGACGCTTCGTCCATCACCACGGCCAGCGCTTCACTCAACACAAAAACCGATTCGTCCAGTTGGACCGCGCCGGCCTCGACCGCGCTCAGTTCCATAGTGGCGTTCAACAGGGCAAACAGGGTTTCCGCACAGTCCCGCGCCGAGAGAACATACTCGCGCTGCTCATCGTCCAGTCGTGTCTCGAGCAGCAGATCAGCCATGCCGAGAATGCCGCTCAACGGGGTCCGGATCTCGTGGTTCAGACTGGCCAGAAGCCGGAGGCTCAAGGCACTCCGGTCCCGCTCGGAGTCAGGCGCAGAGTTGGCAGACGGCTCCGCCACCCGGGCTGTGCTTTCCAGTCCCACTGGGAAGCATATCGGCAGAGCCTGCCTGAAAGATTAGGGTGTTTGCCGGAGGGCGCTCAGTCCTCGCTACTGAACCATCCGCCCAACGCACCCAGCGGACCTCGTTCGTCGCCCCCGGTTCGGGCGGGGTTCAGTTCGCGGCGCAGTTTTTCGAGCGTCAGGCTCTGAATAATCACCCGCCCAGGCCCGCGGAGCGTCGCAAGGAACAGACCCTCCCCACCAAATATGGCCGTCTTGATCCCGCCGACGAACTGAATATCGTAGCTCACGGACTCGTCAAACGCCACGATGCAGCCGGTATCCACCTGCAGAGTCTCGCCCGGGGCCAGTTCGAACTCGACGAAATCCCCTCCCCCATGGATGAATGTCGTCCCCGGACCGGTCAGCTTCTGCAAAATGAATCCTTCTCCGCCAAACAGTCCGGCGCCGATCTTCTTGACGAGCGCGATGCTCAAAGTGACCCCCGGCTGCGCACAGATGAAGCTATCCCGCTGCACCAGAATGCTTTGTCCGGCGGCCAGATCGTATGCATGGAGGCGCCCCGGGTAGTCGCCGGCGAATCCAACTTCAGCCTTGGGACCGGTCGCCCGGAAGTACGTCAGGAAGAGAGACTCGCCCGACAATTTGCGCTTCAGCGCGCCCATCAGCTTCTCGCCGAGGGTCTCGCCGCTCATCCGGGTCTCCCACTCAACCGCAGGGTTCTTGTAGACCATCTTGCCGGCCTCGGCGTAGACCTGCTGGCCGGGCTTCAGCCTGATTCGCACAATCTGCAGATTGTCGCCCTGAATCGTGTAGTCCAAAGGCTCTTGAACGGATGCAAACACCGGCGCAGGGGCCAGCGCCTCTCCAGCGCCGGCATGGGCCGTGCCGCACCGGGCGCAGAATCGCGCCTCGCCGCTCAATTCGTTTCCGCAAGTCGTGCAAAAGGGCATTGTGGTTCCTCTCGATTCAGATCGCTATGCTGACAGGAGGGACGCCCGTGGCGCCTCCGAAACAAATGATACGGAATCTGGCGCTGGTTGGTTCACTCTTCCTTCTCGCTTCGCCGGCAGCGGCGCGGCCTCCCGAGGAACTCTGCGGCACCTCCAGACTGGGCCATCTCGAGGCCGCTTACCTGCACGAACGAAGCCGGCATGCCACCGCTCCCGGCCGTCACCTTGCCTCGACCGAGCCCCGCGGCCGGGCGGAGGACATCCGCGGCGTGGCCGTCATGGACGGCGCGGCGGGTGTGATCGCAACCCCGAACCGTTTCAATCTGAATGGCTTCGCCCTCCGATTCACCCCGGAGCCCGGCGGCTACCGCCTCGCCGTTTTCGAACATGGCCGCGCCGAACCTCGCGCCGCCGCCGGCGCCCCCCTCGCTGATCTCGGCGACGACGACCACCGCTCCGTCCCCCTCCCCTTCAACTTCCCCTTCTATGGCACCGCCCACCCCGCCGCACTCGTCCATTCCGACGGCAACATCACCTTCCGGACCCCCGACGACGGATTCTCCGCCCGGACCCTCGGCCGCCTCGTCGCCGGACCGCCCCGCATCGCGCCCGTCTTCGCCGACCTCGACCCCTCCCGCGCGCCCGGATCCGTCCGCGTCCTCGCCGAACCAGACCGTGTCTCTATCGCCTGGGTGAACGTGCCCGAGTTCGGCGGCGGCCTTTTCGTCCGCCGCCAGACTTTCGAAGTCACCATCGAGGCCTCGGGCTCGGTGGAGATGGCCTTCCATGACATCACCGCCTCCAGCCATCTCACCGGAATGAGCCCCGGGGGACTCGGCGGCCAGACCCGCGTCACCTCCCTTCTCGACGCCCACGGCCACCGCTTCGACGCCACCGTTGCCGAACCCTTCACCTCCACGCCGTTCCTCGACGCCGCCCGCCTCGCCCAGCGCTTTTACGAATCCCACGATGACGGCTTCGATTACCTCGTCGTCTTCAATACCGCCGGACTCGCCCCCGCCTCCAACGCCCTCGCCACCCAGGTCACCGTCCGCTCCTTCACCCACGGCCTCGGCGACACCCTCGTTGAAAACGGCCAGCTTTACGGCTCCCCCCGCCGGCTCCAGGCCTTCCTCAACATGGGCCCCCTCAGCCAGTACCCCGCCGACCCCAACGCCCCCGTGGGCGCCCGCGGCCGTCTGACCGGCGACACCACGCTCAGCCTGCTCGCCCACGAAGCCGGCCATCTCTTCCTCGCCCTCGCCTCCATCCGCGTCCCCGGCAACCCTTCCGCCCGCCCCATGCTCGGCGCCGGACAGGTCCACTGGTCCTTTAGTTTCAACTCCGAAGCCTCCGTCCTCGAAGGCAACCGCCTCGCCGACGCCGGCCCTGAAGCCGCCCCCGGCCGCTTTCTGACCACGGGCGCCGTCGAGCGCTACTCCCCCCTCGACCAGTACCTGATGGGCCTCCGCCCTCCTGAGGAGGTACCCCCCAGCTTCGTCGTCTGGCCCTCCCCCATCTCCGCCAGCCGTCTCCCCCAGACCGGCATCCGCTTCGATGGGACCCGCCTCGATGTCCACATCGAGGATCTGATCGAAGCCGAAGGCCCCCGCGCACCCAGCCACCAGGTGGCCCAGAACCGCTTCCGCTTCGCCTTCATCCTCGTCAGCGAAGCCGGACAATGGCCCACCGCCGCCGAAATCGAGCAGGTGGCCCTCTACCGCCACGCCTTCGAGGCCCATTTTCACGAAATCAGCGACCGCCGCGCCTGGGCCGATACCTCCCTCCGTGGCGCGCTCGGCCTCTCCGCCTGGCCCATGGCCGGCGTCCTGGCCGGCGGCGAAACCACCGTCCGTCTCAGCCGCCCCCGCGTCGAAGCCGCCCCGCTCGCCGTGGGCGTCCACACCACCAACGGCCACCTCGAGGCGCCCACCGAAGTCACGATCCCCACCGGACTCGCCGAGTTCGAATTCCCCATTCGCGGCCTCTCCCCCGGCGTGGCCGACCTCATCGGCGAAGCGCGCTCCGGCGATGCCGCCCCGGTGTTCGCCCGCGTCAAGGTTGCCGCCTCCCCCGCTGACCTCGAACTCCGCCTCCATTACCGGGAAGGGCCACTCATTTTTGTCCGCGTCACCGACTTCGAGGAGGTCAATTACGGCGGCGTCCCCCTCCGCGTCACCGGCGCGGACTGCATTGCGCCCGCCAACTGCCGCTCCGGACCCGCCGGCCTTCTTCAGCTTCACGTCCCCGGCGCGGCGGAAATCTCCATCGAGGGCGCTCCCGGCTCCACCATTTCGATCCAGCCCTGACCCCAAACCGTGTGCCGGCCCACACCGGTCCAGAACCCCGCTTCGAGCAGCGGCACGAACTCGTCCATCTCGCCTCGGTACTCCGCCCACCCGGTCACGCCCCCCAGCGAATGTCTCTGCCCCGTTCGTGTGGACCGCCGCTCCACCTGCCGCGCCTCCACTTCCCCCGCCTCCACCCGGACCTCCGCCGCCCGCTCCGCCAGGCCCACGTAATCCAGCGCCGGAGCCCCGCCGCCGTAAAATGCCCCCAAAGCCGACAGCCGGTCCCGCAGCCTCGCCGCCAGCACCGCAAACGGCGGCAGACCCGCGCCAGCCCAGCCCTTCAGTTCCAGGGGCGTCCGGAATCGGAGCCGCACCCGCTCCGGCGCAGGGCGCGGCGACAGATCAAGGTGCACGGCCTCCACCGCCCATCCGGTGAAATCCAGCGCGGTCAGGAACCGTGATCCGCGACCAAATTGGGACAGGGCGTGTCGCAGGATATCCGCCGCGGGTTCGGCGAACACATTGAATCCCACTTCGAACGGCGTCGCAGCCGGCAACTCCATTCCGTCCAGATGACTTGCCCGCAGCACGAACGGCCGCGGCCGGTCCCGCAGCCCGCTGGGCCCCGCCTCGGCGCGCGGCCGGAAAACCTCCTCGTCCAGCCGAAAACCAAGCGCCCCGCGGAACGCGTTCCCGGCGTGAGCCGGGAAGCGCAGCGGGGCGCGGGTCACAAACGAAGCCCGGCATGTCCAGAGAGAGAAAGACACGCCGGGCATGGCTCCAGTCCGGCTACTGCCGGATCGCGATGGTGGTCCAATACGCGGCCGCGCCCGTCAGCGGGTCGCGGTTATTCGCCCGGCTCCGGTGCAGCAGCACCACCGGCACCGTGTAGGCTTCGGCTGGAAGACCGAACAGATTGTTCGGGAGTCGGATCCGCAGCCGCCACACGCCCGGCTCGGCCGGATCCAGCGTGGTCGAAAGCACCTGCGGCTCGGGTCCGCCGACGACCAGTGTCCCGTCAATCGGCAGGTTCCGCTCCTCCGCCACGCCGTCGGCGGGTGGATTTTCGAGAATTCCATAGCCGGTCAGGTACAACGTCACCTCACTGCCCACGCTCGCCGGACTGGTCGCCGTGTTGTCGGTGCCGTTCTGGTTCTTCGCCCGTATCTGCCGCGCGGGGCTGCCTCGCCAAGTGAAATTCCCCACCGTGATAAACGCCGGCGACGTCGGATCCACCGTCTGGAACTGATACGCCACCGTCTCGTCCGTGCTGATCCGGCGGACCCGGAACTCGGCGACAGCCTCCGTCGGCGTCTCCCACGGCAGAATGAACCGGATCTCGTTGTTGTTCATCCGCAGCATCGGCGCCGGCCGGCCGTTCACCAGCACTTCCAGATCGTTCATCTCGAATGGCGCCTGCGCCCCGGTGTGCTCGATCAGGGAATCGCTGAACTCCACGCCGGGCACGCGCATCGTCGCGATCCCGCCCGGCGTCACCGAGAAGAATCCACTGGCCCAGTTCGTCGAACCGAACAGAAGCTGGCCCGATGCGCTCTCCGAGAATATGCCGGGGACATGCCGCGTAATGCTGCTGTCCAGACCCGTCAGCAACAGATTCCCGCCGGCAGCCAGCGCAATCTGATAGGGTGACACCGGCAGCAGCGGCGCAAACGAAACCTCCTCGGTGATCTGAATCTGCGAGAAAAGACTGAAGAAGTTCGCCAGCCGCCGGACCCGGTTGTTTCGGGCATCCACCAGCCAGATCCGCCCGGTCACCTGATCAACGGCGAGCGCCACCGGCTGAATCTGCACATTGCTGGTGCCGATCCGCAACGAACCGATCTGCAGCGGCGCCACCGGTCCGTTGTTCACCTGGCCGCTGACGCGGTCGAAGATCATCACCCGCGAGTTGCCCGCATCCGCCACATAGAGACGGTCGTCGGAATCCAGTGCGATCGAGTAGGGCAACGCCAGTTGGCTGGCGCCATTGCCCGTCGCCGCCGAGGTGAAGTCCTGCTGGCCAATCACCACTGACGCATCCATCCCGTTGAAGAACGGCGGATCGAACCGCAGGACCCGGCTGTGAATCACGTCGGCCACCAGCAACTGCCCCTGCCCGGTGAACGCCATCGAAATCGGCCGGAGCAGCCGGCTCTGTTCCGGATCCGCGTTCGGACGCGTGTCGGTCGAAGGCTGCCCGATCACCAGATCGGCCTGTTGCCACCGGTTTTCCGGATCATCAAATGGCCGCGGGAACCGCAATACGCGGCCGTTGCCCATGTCCGACACCCACAGGTTCCCTTCCGGGTCCACCGCCACCGCGCTCGGCAGTTGCAGCCCGAACTCGGTCGGCTGCGCCGGGTCATTGAACGGCGAATTGGTCAGCCGCCGGTAGAAGTCCACCTGCCCGATCACCACATCCGCGAAGTCGCCCGGCTTCACTGCCCTCGCGTCGCGGAACCCCAGCACCCGGTTGTTGCCCGGATCCGCGACATACATCCGCGGCGGGTCCGAACTGTAGTCAATCGCCACGTGCGGCGCGATGGGCAGATCCGTCACCTGCGTCCCCGCCGTGATCCGCAGCGATCCGGTAGCAAACTCCCTGCCCTGGATGAAGTTCGCCGCGCGGAACTCGAATCCCTCCTGCCCCAGGACCCCACGCGCCTCGGCCGCCGGACCCGCTTCCAGCAGGTTCGGGAACGCCAGCACCCGGTTGTTCACACTGTCCGCCACCCAGACTTCGTTGTTCGCAAACACCGCCGAGGACGGATTATTGAACGTGCGCGCCGTCGGCTCACGGAACGGATGAATATTCGGCAGCCCGGAGTACAGATCATCCTGGCCCCAAACGCCCATCATCCGCGGCGAAAACAGAGTCGCTTCTCCCGCCCAGTTCTCCGGCTTGTCGAAATACACGATCCGGCTGTTGTAGGTGTCCACCACGAACAGATGTCCGCTGATCGAAAACAGGCCCCTCGGTCCCCCGCTGTAAATGTTATTCACCAGACGCGTGCCGAATGCCAGTTCGTTCACCGGGTTCGGCGCCGGATCCCCGGGCTGAACCACCACCATCCCGAGAATTCGCTGCGCCACCTGCCCGTCATGTACTGGCGCCGGATAGTACAGAACCCGGCCCAAGTCATCCGCTACATACAGATTGCCGCCTTCATCCACCGTCAACGCCGCCGGAAATCGCACCAGTTCCTTCTTCACCCGGTCCGGCAACTGATTCGCCGGCGTGTTCAAGCGTCCCAGGTTGGGAGTCGCCGTCGTAAAATCCGGTTGACCCACCACGAGATCCGCCGAAATCACCGGGCTGATCGACCCGCCCGCCGTGATATTGCTCTCCCCGCTCACCGCTTCGGCCCCATACCGCAGCACCCGGTGGTTGCCCGCATCCGCCACCCAGAGATTCCCTTCCCCATCCATCGTCAGGCTGGATCCCAACGTCCCGCCCAGATAGCTCGCGCTCAGCCGCAGCTTCGTCGCGGTCGGGGCGCTCGCCGAATTCGCCGCCGTCACGCAGGTGTTATTCGCACCCACATCCTGGTTCGCGCACCGGCCCAGCCGTGCCGACTGACCGATAATCACCTCGACTTTGCCCGCCGCTTCCTCCGCGAAAGCGCTCCGGAATCCCACGATCCGGTTGTTTCCCGCATCCAGCACGAACACCCGGCCCTGCGCGTCGACCGCGACGGAGACCGGCGTCGTCAATCCGCCCGGCATTGCCGCCGTCGGAGTCAGCGCATTCGTCGAATACAAGTCCCTCTGTCCCAAAACCCGGTCGGCAAATGCTCCATTCCAGAACGTTTGCGCATCTCTCCAGGCAAGGACCCGATGATTCCGCGTATCCGCAACATAGACCGCCGGGGGATCCAGAGAGGTGTCCAGGGCCACGCCCTGCGGCTCCCACAACTCCCGGCCTTCCACCAGATTCGGCCCCGTGCTCTTCGCCTCCGGCAAAACAAACGGCGTCCCGGGCATCCGGCCCATCACCCGCTCGGGAATCGGGTTCGGAATCACCTGTGCCCCCGCTCCGCCTCCAAGTCCGGCCAATATGACCGCAATGCTCAACAAGTATTTGGTTTTCATTGTTTTAGTCCCTCAACCCCCTCCTCCGCCTGTGTCCACCTTAACACGCGCTCTGGTGAGCCGCAATTCCCCGGCCTACCCCGGTTTCACCACTCCTGATTCCAATGCTACACTCTGATTTGAGTTCTCTGTCTCCCATGCTCGGCAAGCCGCGGGTTTGCGCCGTCAGCTACCTCAACACCTCTCCCTTGGTTTGGGGCATGCTCTATGGCCCACAACAAGGTGTCGCTGACGTCTCCTTCGCGGTTCCTTCCGTCTGCGCTCAACGCGTCGTCGAAGGCGTCGCTGAAGTGGGCCTCCTCCCTGTCATCGAAATCGAACGCCACGGATTCTCCTCCGTCCCCGAGGCCGGCATCGCCTGCCGGGGGCCGGTTCGCAGCATCCTCCTGGTCTCCCGGACTCCGTTCGACCGGATCCGGACCCTGGCCACCGACCTCGGTTCGCGCACCTCGGTCCAACTGGCCCGCATCATCCTCCAACGCAAGTATGGGGCCGAACCGCGGGTTTTTCCAGCCGAACCCGATCTGGTACGAATGTTGGAGTACGCCGACGCCGCCCTGCTCATCGGTGATTCCGCGTTACGTGTTGATCCTGCTCAACTTGAGTGGCCCTGCCTCGATCTCGGCGAGGAGTGGACCACCCTCACCGGCCTTCCCATGGTCTTCGCCCTCTGGGCCGGCCGGCGCTCCGCGATCCGGGAGGAATTGGTCAATTTGATCCAGGGGTCGTGTCATTTTGGCCTTGCGCAACTCGACCAGATCATCCCTCTGGAAGCAGAACGCCGCGGATTCTCGGAGGCCCTCGTCCATGAGTACCTGACCCGCAATATCAATTTCCAGATCGGCCCCGAGGAGCAGGCTGGACTCGCCGCGTATCTCAGCTACGCCTGCCAACTCGACCATTCGCAGGACGAATCCTGCGTTCCTTCGGAGATCCCCGACCATGATGACGACGCAGGAAGCCGTTGACCTCCTCCGCAGCCATGACCTGACCGGGATCGGCATGGCCGCCGATGCCCTCCGCCGCAAGTTCCACCCCGAGGGCGTGGTCAGCTACATCATCGATCGCAACATCAACTACACCAATTTCTGCACTGAATACTGCTCTTTCTGTGCCTTCTACCGCCCGATGGGTCATAAGGAAGGCTATGTGCACGGCCACGACGTCATTTTCGAGAAAATCCAGGAGACCATCGATCTGGGCGGAACCGGCGTCCTCATGCAGGGCGGCCTCCACCCCGACCTCAAAATCGAGTGGTATGAAGACCTCCTCCGCGCCATCAAACTGAAATTCGGCGACCAGATCTGGCTCCACTGCTTCTCCGCCCCCGAAATCCAGAACATCGCCCAGGTCTCAGCCATCTCCCTCGAAGACACCATCGCCCGCCTCCGTGACGCCGGACTCCAGTCCATCCCGGGAGGCGGCGCCGAAATCCTCCACGATGACGTCCGCCATCGCATTTCCCGCCTCAAATGCTCCTCCCAGGAGTGGATCGACGTCCATCGCACCGCCCATAAACTCGGCCTCCGGACCACCGCCACCATGATGTTCGGATGCGGAGAAACCCTCGAACAGCGCGTCGCCCACCTCGAAATCGTCCGCCAGATCCAGGAAGACACCGGTGGTTTCACCGCCTTCATCCCCTGGAGTTTTCAGCGCGAAAACACTTCGCTCGGCCGCTTCGTCAAGGAAGAGGCCACCGGCGTCGAGTACCTCAAAAACCTCGCCGTCTCCCGCCTGTTCCTCCAGAACATTGTCAATATCCAAAGCTCCTGGGTTACCCAGGGCCTCAAGACCTGTCAGGTCGGCCTCCGCTTCGGTGGGAACGACGTCGGCTCCATCATGATCGAGGAGAACGTCGTCTCGGCCGCCGGCGCCCGCAACCAGGCCAGCGAAGAGGAACTCCGCCGCATCATCCGCGACGCTGGCTTCACCCCCCGGCAGAGGGATACCCTCTACCGGACCTACTTCCTCAACTAACCCGACTCCACCCAGGCAGGTGTTGTCAGACACCGCCCAAATGGGTGTAGCCTGACCCCGGCGCGCCCCGTGCATCGGCGCATAGCATTGAAAAAAAATGAATTACCCGGTCCCGCTATCAACTGATGGCTACCCCTGCAGGGCACCAGGGGGCGAGGGCACCCCGGGGTATCAGAAGCTGAGCGAGAGGTGAAAATAGGTATTGACCCACCGGTCGCGGGTCCGGACTGCCGGTATCTCTCCGACGCTTGGCCCGTCGGTCGTGCCCTGGTAAACCCTGCTGGTAACGCCAAGCCGGAGAGCGCCGCCGCTCGTCAGGGCCACGTCGCCGCCGACAAGAAAATAGTGGCCCCAGCCATCGCGTGCCTGGCAGACCGGGCACTGCACGTTGAAGAACTGGCTGGGCTGCCGCAGGCGCTCGGTGTAGCGCATGTAGGCCGCGCCTCCCCCGCTGTACAGATGGTACTTCCCGTCGGCAATCGGGAGGACCACCCGGCCGCCAACCGGCATCATGAACTCGAAATCGCGAATCCGCACATAGCCGAACTGCGGATTGCTGAGGAATTCGTTGACCCGGGCGGCATTGTACGCGGTATCGAGGCCGATGTCCGCCTGCAGATAGCGGATTGGGCGGTAGCCGTAACCGAAACTCCACGAAAACGCGTTGTTGTAGACAGTCTTCAGCTCATTGCCCGGGAGGGCGAGCCCCAACCCGGCCGTGATGTGGTGCTTCTGGAACGATTGGGCGGCGGCCGGTTGAATCGCCGCGCCGGCGAGAAGAATCAAGAGGAGGGTCAGGCGCATGGTGTCACTTTTCAGGACGTTCGGCCGGTTGGGGCCGTTTCGGAGACTTGCTATAATCCACCCATCTGGGCATTGTATGACCTCACAGACCCTGTCTGCTTCCATTCTGGCGGTCTGTCTGTTCGCAGGCATTCCCGGACTCCCCATCCGGGCTCAGGAGCTTTCCGCCGGGAACTGTTCGTTCCGCAACGATCCCTCCTCGGTTGAACTGCTGGCGGCGCGGGCCCGCCGGGGCGCCTATGAGCAGGTTCTGCATGTCTCGCGGGCACGGTCGGCCGCCGGAACCGGAGCCGAACCGGCTCCCCTGCCATCCAGGAACAACTTCATTGACGACCACATCTTTAACCGCCTCCAGGCAGAAGGCGTGCCCGCGGCGGCGCTGTCGGGCGACGAGGAGTTCCTGCGGCGGGTGACGCTCGACCTGACGGGACGGACGCCCTCCCCCACGGCGATTCGGGCGTTCCTGGCCGACGGGAGCCCGGACAAGCGCGCGCGCATGATCGACCGCCTCCTCGAATCGGAAGGCTTTGTCGAGAAGTGGACCATGTGGCTTGGCGATCTCCTGCAGAACGTGCGCTTTGCGACGAACCGGAGCCAGCAGGTGCAGGGCCGCAACGCGATGCACGACTGGATCCGGCGATCGATCGCCGAAGGCAAGAGTTTCCGTGACATCGCCTGGGAAACCGTGGCGACGACGGGCAACAATTACGATTCGGCCGCTCCCGGCGTGAATTTCATGGTCCGCAGTTTCGCGCCGATGGGTCCCGCGCAAGACACCTACGACATGATGCTGCAGCGGTCGGCGCAAACGTTTCTGGGTCTGGGGCATTATGACTGCCTGTTGTGCCACGACGGCCGCGGGCACCTGGACAGCGTGAGCGCCTGGGGCGCTTACGCGACCCGGGCGGAGGCGCACAAGATGGCGGCCTTCTTCTCGCGGACCCAGATGCAGGGCTACCGGACGGCGGACCAGACCGACCCGTACTTCAACTCGTACATCATCACGAACCGCGCGGCCGGACAGTATCAACTCAACGTGGACTTCGGCAACCGCCCGTCACGCATCCTGCCGAACGGGCCGCAATCGTACACCCCCGTGTACCGCGACGGGCGCACTCCGGCGAGTGGCAACTGGCGGGAGGAATTCGCGCGCTTCATGATCGAGGACCCGATGTTCGCGCGCAACTACGCCAACCGGATCTGGAAGGCGATGTTCAATCTGGCGCTGGCGGAACCGGTGGACGCGCTCGATCCGGATCGCCTGGATCCGGCCACCCCGCCGCCGCCGGGCTGGGACTTCCAGGCCTCGCATCCGGAGTTGCTGGAACAGCTGGCGCTGGCGGTCCGTGAGAATGATTTCAATCTGCGCGCAACGCTCCGCCTGATCGCGAATTCATCGGCATACCAACTGAGTTCAGAGTACGGAGGGCAGTGGGATATCACCAAGGCAGAGTTGTTCGCGCGGCGCATTCCACGCAGGCTGGAAGGCGAAGAGGTGCATGACGCCCTGCTCCGGGCGACCGGGGCGGCGGTTCCCGGCGGCGGCTACGCCGTGCCGGGATGGCCGCAGCGCGTGCAATGGGCGATGCAGTTGCCCGATCCGCTCGAACCGCGGGCGGTGCGAGGGGTCGCGAGCTTTCTCAACAGCTTTCAGCGGGGCAACCGGGACACGGTGCAGCGGGAGCAGTCCGGCTCGATTCTGATGATGCTGGAATTGATGAACAGCCCGATGGTGACGGACCGGATCCGGCTGCAGGCTTCGCCATTTTTGCGGTCGCTCGGCGATTTGCCGGGCGTGGATGCGGCGGTGGAGGAGATGTTCCTGGCCTTCCTGTCGCGGCGGCCCGCGGAAGCCGAACGGGCAGCGGCCATTGCGTCGCTGTCCAGGGCGTCAAGTCCGGGCCAGGGTGTGGAAGATCTGGCGTGGGCCCTGGTGAACAGGGTCGACTTTCTGTTCAGCTATTGAAACCTGGAGAAAACGAGGAGAATCATGAAGAACCGTTTCGGAGTGGATTGGAGCAAAGCGAAAGGAACCCAGTTCTGGAGCCGTCCGGGGGTTGACCGGCGCGTGTTCTTCCGCCATGCCGGCGCGGCGCTGGCAGGCTCCTTTTTCTTGCCGGGCGTCGCGGCGAACGCGGAACCGGCCGCTCCCGCGGGCCGGGCAAAGAATGTCATTTACGTGCTTCTGGCCGGCGGAATCAGCCATATCGACAGTTTCGATCTCAAGGAAGGATCCTGGACGCCCGCCGCTTTCGAGCCTACCAGCTATGGCGACATCCGCTGGCCGCGCGGCTTGATGCCACAACTGGCCGAGCAGATGAACGACATCGCGCTCGTCCGCTCGGTGCGCGCCTGGGCGCTGGTCCATGGACTCGCGCAGACCTGGGTCCAGATCGGACGCAACCCGCTGTCCGGACTTTCGCGCATCGCACCGCACATCGGCAGCGTCGTCTCGCGCGAGATCGGAGGCGGTCTGGACCACCGCACCCTCCCCGCTTTCGTTTCCCTGAACGCCTCCAACGGACCCGATCAAGGCTATTTTGAGCCGCTCCACGCGCCGTTTTACGTCACGCCCGACGGCGCCGGTCTCAACAACACCACGCATCCGGCGGGCCGGGAAGCCTTCACCCGCCGCCACGAGTTGCTGCTCGCCCTTGAAGACGCAGGCGCCACGGGACGCGGCCCCGCCGGCGAGGAACTGGCCCAGTTCAACAACGCCGCCCGCAAGATGATGTATAACGATTCGGTCTCCGCGGCGTTTTCGTTCACAGAAGGCGAGATGGCGTCTTACGGCGGCGCCAACGGCTTCGCCCGCGCCTGCCTGACGGCCCGCAATCTGATCAAATCCCGCCTCGGCACCCGCTTCGTCCAGATCACCATGGGCGGCTGGGACAATCACGCCAACATTTACAACACGGCCCTCAATGCCGCCAACCCCAATTCGCAGGCCCGGCAGTTGGACGCCGGCCTCGGCGCGCTGCTCGCCGATCTGAAGCGCGACGGCCTGCTCGACGAAACCCTCGTCGTCGTCATGGGCGAATTCGGACGCACCGTCGGCCCCCTCAACGGCCAGGCCGGACGCGACCATTTCCTCACCCAGTCCGTGCTGATGGCCGGCGCCGGCATCCAGGGCGGCCGCGCCATCGGCGCCACCGATGACCAGGGCCGCAACGTCAGCGAACCCGGCTGGTCCCCCAATCGCGAGATCCGCACCGAGGACATCGAAGCCACCATCTACTCCGCGCTCGGGATTGACTGGACCAAGACCTACTACGACGACCCCCTCGGCCGCGGGTTCTCGCTCGTCCCCACCAACCAGGGCATCGACTACCAGCCGGTTAACGAACTCTGGGGTTAACCCCGGCCGGCGCCGGGCGCGCGGCGACTTCCACCTCCGCGCCCGGCGTCCCCAACAGCACCACCCGCGACCCCGCCGGCGCCTCCACCTCGTCCAGAAAGACCACCGCTTTCCCCCACTCCGGACGGAACGCCCGGACCCACACCAGCGGCTCGATGCTCCCATCCGGCCGCGCCAGCACTGCCTGAACCGTCGCCCCGCCCGTCAGTAATCCCAATTCAAGGCCCGTCAGCCGCACCGGCCGGTCAATCCTCCGCTCCCCCCGCACCCGCAACCGCTCGCCCTCCGGCCCCGGACCCGCCCGCCAAAGCCGAGGCAGTTCGTCGCTCTCCAACCGCGGATCCCCTTCCGGCGCACCGCCATTGGCCCAATCGGTGATCAGTTGGATCTCCTCCTGCGTGAGCGCACCATCGTCCTTCAGGCTGCCGAAGCCCTTCACGGTGCTGACCGGCGGCATCCGGCGCGCGGTCACCTCCTCGCGGATAGCCACCGCCCACGGCCGCGCATCTTTCCACGTCCCCAGTGAAAACGCCGGCCCGCCCGCCTGATGACAGCCCATGCAGCGGCGAATGAAGATCCGCTGGATGTCGCGCGTCCAGGTCAGCTTCGTCGTGATCGTCTCGTGCGCCAGGCACACCGGAGGCGCCGCCGCCGCGCACAGCAGCAGCGCCCCCAGCGCCCTAATCACCGCCGCGCCGCCCGCTGCCGCGGAACCACTGCCGCAGGTCCTGCTTCGCGTCGATCAGCAGGTCGAAGAAGCCGATCATCATCTCTTCATCGCTTTGCTCGCCCCAGCGCACGGTCGCCTTCGGGTCGGGATTGAACGGGTTGTTCGGCGAGTTGTCGAACACCGCCACGCCATCCACCCGCGCCCCGGGCTCCAGCCTCACCGGTGCCTTCAGCTTGTACGTCAACTGCCAGTTGAAGTCGTAGTTGGGCACCTTCAGCAGCGTCTCCATGCTGCCGTCCGCGCGCCGCACACGGTACTCGAAACTCTTCCCCCGCAAATGCATGTGCGGGAAGAAACTGTACAGCCAGGCCTCGCTGCGCAGCGGGAAGGCTTCGCCCCGCACCTCGTGCGCGCCGGCCATCGGCGGAATCTCGAACTTCGTGTTGATTGTGTTGAACGTGATCGCGCGCCGCTCCACCGGGCCTTTCGCCCACACGAATCCGATCCGCGAACGGTCCACCACCTCCTTGCCGCTCGGCGTGTAATGCATCTGCAAGACCAGATCCGATCCAGCCCGGATCCGTTTCGCCGTCCCCGGCTCCCAAATGTCCGGGACATTGCCAGGCGTATAGATCGTCAGAATCTCATTCCCCCCGCCGCCGATATCGTCACGGGGCTTGCCGTCGGGTGTCGTCCGGGGTGGAACGAACGGCACCCCCGGTTCCGCCTCCCCTCGCAGCCAGTTCGACCCCGGCGCACGGACATAGACAAGGATGTGATGGACAGCCGCCCGCGCCTCCGCCGCTGGACGCGCCTCCACCATCTGCACCCACTTGTCCTCCTTCAGGTCCAGCGGAATCACGATGTACTGGTAATCCACCTTGCCCGAGGCCGGAATCGTGAACGGCCGCGGCATCTCGACCACATAATCGGGTTCCGCGATGTTCCAGCCATCGATGTAGGTGCGCTTCGGCGGTGCGTCACGCCGGTCGCCTTCCGGCGCGCCGGCGTCCACCCAGGCCGCGATCCGGTCGATCAACTCCCGAGGCATCGCCCGGTCGTTGGCGAACTGCCCGTGGGCCGGATCGGCGAACCAGGGGGGCATCCGCTTCGTCACCACCGATTGCCGGATCGCCTTCGCCCACGGCCGGACCTTCGCGTAGTCGTCCACGAACGCCATCGGACCGATTTCCCCCTCCCGATGGCAGCCCTGACAGTGCTCCTGCAGCACCGGCAGTACATCTTTGTAAAACGTCGGCGGGGCGCTCAGAGCCAACCCCGCACCGCAGACCCAGAAGGCCGCCAGCCCTCGCATCCATGTCATCCACATCCCCGTCTGCCCTCCTTGGTGAACCAGCACCGAAAATTCCAGTTTAGCCCGCTACATGGCCTCCCGGCGGTCCTGCGCGGCGCGTCCCGGCACAGGTCCGCCTGAGACGGACCTCAGTAAAACTGTCACCCATACTGATGCAACCTCCGGTTGACCTTTGGGACAGGAGTGATATGCTGTAGTTTCGCCTGGGGGTCTGCCACGGCCGCCGGGATTCATTGTAGGACGGTCTCATAGCGTGCCCAGTCAGCGACCGCGTCTTCATCTGCCGGCCCTCGGGTTGGAACTCCACCGCGAACGCGCCGGAGTCACCCTCGAGGAGATCGCCGATACCACCAAAATCAGCCGCACTTTCCTCCGTGCGATTGAAGAAGGTAACTATGCCGCCCTTCCGGGCGGCGTTTTCACAACCAGCTACATCCGCCAGTACGCCGAGGCGGTGGGCTACGACGCCGCCGAAATTCTCGACCACTGCCGCCGGTCGCTGGCGCCCGAACCCGAAGCCGAGCCCGAAAATCCGAACACCGGCCTGCCCAAGTGGGCCAGCCGGCTGCTCTCGCTCGGCTGACAACGGTCACCCGGCTGGCGCTCCTCGCCCCTTGTTGCCCTTCCCTCCCCCTGCTATCCTGAAGATCTGGGTTTTTGGCGAACCGCGGCACGCCCCTTGGTGCCCGTCCGCGCTTCGCCCTCAGCCATTCTTCAGAGCCACAGCCAAGAGGTTCCTTCATGTCCGGACATTCCAAATGGGCGACGATCAAGCACAAAAAAGCCGCCACCGACGCCAAACGCGGCAAGATCTTCACCCGTCTCATCAAGGAAATCATGATTGCCGCCCGCAGCGGCGGAGACCCTGACGGCAATCCCCGTTTGCGCACCGCCATCACGGCCGCAAAGGCCGTCTCGATGCCCAACGACAACATCACCCGCGCCATCAAACGCGGTACCGGCGAGATCGAGGGCGGCCAGATTGAAGAAATCATGTTCGAGGGCTATGCCCCCGGCGGCGCCGCCATCATGGTCGAATGTGCCACCGATAACCGCAATCGCACCGTCTCCGAAATCCGTCACATGTTCTCCAAACAGGGCGGCAACCTCGGTGAAGTCGGCTCCGTCGCCTGGATGTTCGACCGCAAGTCCCAGATCATCATCGAGAAGGATAAAGCCACCGAAGAGCAGTTGATGAATCTCGCCCTCGAAATCGGCGCCGACGATGTCAAGGAAGAAGAAGAATCCTGGGAAATCCTCTCGGCCGCCGACATGCATGCCATCGTCACCGAAGGCCTCGCCAAGGCCGGCATCCCCACCGTCGAAGCTTCCATCGCCATGATTCCCAAGAACCTATTCGAGGTCGAGCCCAAGAACGCCGCCGCGTTTATCCGTTTGACCGACGCCCTCGAAGAACACGACGACGTCCAGAACCTCTACACCAACGCGGACCTGAGCGACGAAGCCATGGCCGCCAGCGAGAAATAAACCGCCCTCAGGGCCTCACTTCCCCGTGCGCATCCTCGGCATCGACTGCGGTTCGCAGGTCACCGGCTTCGGCGTCATCGAGTCCGACGGCGTCGCCCACACCCTGATTGAAGCCGGGGCCATCCGCACCGACCCGAAACAGCCCATGCCCGCCCGCCTCCTCCACATCGGCGGGCATCTGCGCGAAGTCATCGCCCGCCTCCAGCCTGAATGCGCCGCCGTCGAGGATGCCTTTTCCTCGAAAAATCCCCGCTCCGCCCTCAAACTGAGCCAGGTGCGCGGCCGTGGCCGACAACGCTGCCTTTGACGGTAGCGGGTGAGTACTCACCGACGGCGAGGCCGGCTTCGGCGAGGACGAACAAAACGGCGCCGCGCACCTGGCTCAGTTTGAG
>DNFG01000269.1 GCA_003487005.1 Bryobacterales bacterium | reverse complement strand
GTCTCGGCGGTCTTTTCGGGGACCATCGGGTATTCGTGGTAGTTGGTGGCGTTGAAGACGGCGGCGAGGGCGTAGTAGTCCTTGATGGAGACGGGATCGTACTTGTGGTCGTGGCAGCGGGCGCAGCCGACAGTGAGGCCAAGGAAGGCGCGGGTGGTGGTATCGACCCGTTCGTGGCGTTCGTCGGCGCGGGCGACGGGGGGTTCGGTGAGGTCGTAGTACCAGGGGCCCTGGCCGAGGAAGCCGAGGGCGGGCAGGAGGCGGGCGCGCTGTTTTTCGTCCATCTGGTCGGCGGCGAGATGGGCTTTGACGAACTGGTCGAAGGGCATATCGTCGTTGAAGGCGCGGATGACCCAATCACGGAAGAGGTAGGCGAATTTGTAGGGTTCATGGCCCTTGCCGCCCGGGGCGAGGCCGCGGGTATCGTCTTCGCCATAGCGGACGACATCGAGCCAGAAGCGGCCCCAGCGTTCGCCGTAGGCGGGGGAGGCGAGCAGGCGTTCGACGAGTTTGGCGTAGGCGTCAGGAGACTTGTCGTTGAGGAAGGCGGTGACTTCCTGGGGGGTGGGCGGGAGTCCGGTGAGATCGAGGGTGACGCGGCGGATCAGGGTGCGTCGATCGGCGGGGGCGACGGGCTGAACGCCTTCCTTTTCGAGGCGGGCGAGGATGAACTTGTCGATATCGGACTTGGCCCAGCCCCTGGCTTTCGGCTCAGGGACTTCGACTTTGGAGAGGGGCCGGAAGGACCACCAGTTGCGCATTTCGGCGGTCAGATCTTCGTCGGCGGATTCGGCGCCGGGGGCCGCAGCGGGTTTCACGGGGGCGGGTGGCGCCTCGGGCCAGACGGCGCCGGCGCGGACCCAGTCGGTGAGGGCGGCGATCTCCTCGGGCTTGAGTTTGTTGCCCATGGGCATCTTGAGCTTGGGATCGGTGTGGGAGATGGCGGTAATGAGGAGGGATTTTTCGGGATCGCCCGGGACAAGGGCGGGACCGGCTGTACCGCCCTTGAGGAGGGCTTCGCGGGAATTGACGCGAAGGCCGGAGACAGCGGTTTTGCTATGGCAGGAGTAGCAGTTCGCCGCCAGGACGGGGCGGACCTTGTTTTCGAAGAAATCGGGGGAAGCGGCTTCCTGGGCGGGAAGCGCGGAGGTCAGGAAGAGCGCGGCCGAGAGGAAAGAGAAGTAGACTCGCATTTTGGTTGTGCCGGATCCAGAGAACTAGTGCAGAACAGCGAAGACGCAGACAGGGGCGGGAGACGCTACGCAGCGGTGGAGACGGGACCCAGACTTTGGGAGGGAAAGCGGATGACTTGATCCGGCCTTTTCCGTATATTATGGACGACCCGCCGACCTGGGTCAACGGGAATTTTGGAGGAGGTCCCTTCCGCCCTGGTGGGGGCGGAAGGGACTCGATACAGGCTCATGGCCGCGGGCATCAGAACTCGTAGCGGAGAGCGAATTGCATGACGCGGGCGGGCATGGCGGACTGGAATTCGCCGAAGACCGAGGGGCGGTCGCCGCGAAGGCTGGCGTTGAAGAAGTTCACGTTATTGAAGGCGTTAAAGGCTTCGGCACGGAACTGGAGCGTGTGGCCTTCCCAGGGCATGTAGAAGCGCTTGGCGGCGGCGAGGTCGAAATTGGTCATCGACGCGAGACGGACCAGGGCGCGGGTGCCGCTGAGTCCGGGGTACTGAGGCATGAAGGCCTGAGCCGCGGCAGGACCGGGGAAGACAGAGGGGTTGCCGTTGGAGTTGAACTGCACCGAGTTATTGGGCTCGGCGACGCCCGGGCGGCGGATGGCGAGGGCGGAGTTCAGGTAGTTTGTGGGCCACTGGTCGCCGAAGTTGATGGTGGCGGGGAGGCCCGAGGTGTAGCGGGAAAGGAGGGAGAGTTGCCAGCCGGCGACAATCTGATTGACGAAGCCGGGGGCGGAATTCAGGAACGCCTTTCCTTTACCGAAGGGGAGTTCATAGACGGTATTGGCGGTGAGGTTGTGGCGGATGTCGAAGTCAGAGGAGCCGCGGAAGCTCTTGTAGTCGAAGGCATCCTGGAGGACAGCGCCGCCATTGCCGGCGCCGGATTCGGCGGCAGAGGCGTTGTCGATGGAGTGGGAGAGGGTGTAGTTGAAATCGAAGCCGAAGCCCCGGGTGGTGGCGCGGCGGATGGTGAGAGTGCCGCCGTGGAAGCTGCCGGTGCCGGCATTGACCCAAGAGCGCATCCCGGCGTTCTGGAGGGCGAAGAAGGTGTTGCAGCCGGTGGAGACGATGCATCCGCCATTGGGCTGACGCTCGCGGTCGACGTCGTTGAGGGCGTCGAGGAAGCTGCCGGCGTACTGGTTGTAGGCGAGATGGAAGAAGTTCTGAGTGGCCGAGCCGGGCACATAGAAGTTGGCGAGCGCGGGCATCAGGTTTTCAAAAAAGGCGACGTTGGGCATCTGGTTGTAGCGGAGGCCCTGGTCGTAGGCGGCGCGGATCTGGCCGGCGGCTTCGGCCCAGGTGAGGCCGGAGCGCATGTCGCGGAAGCGGGTGAGGGGCTGGAAGAAGTCGGCCTGGAGCATCTGCTTGCGGGAGAGGCGGCCGACGTAACCGGTTTCGAGAGTGATGGAGCCGGGGAGATTGCGGGCGTAGGTGAGGTTCATCAGGTGAGCGTAGGGCGCAACGATATCGGGAGAGACGCCGACCTGACTATTGAACCCGCCGAGGATGGTGGGCGGCGTGAAGGGGAAGGTAGCCGTGGGGGCGGCGGGCAAGGTTGGGAGGCTGCCGCCGACGTAGCGGGGCGAGTCCGTGAAGTTGGTGTTGCGGGGCTGGGTGACCTGGGTGGCGAGGCCGGGGGAGCCGGTGCGATCGAACTCGACGACGAGATCGTTGCCGTAACGATCGTAGACGAGCGAGTAGCTGCCACGAAGGACGCTGCCCTTGCCGAAGATCTTGCCGAGGAGGTTATCGGACTCCGGGGACCAGGCGAAGCCGAAGCGAGGCGCCCAGTTGTTGTTGTCGCGGCCGAACCAGGAGGGCTGGCCATTGACGGGGCCGGCGAAAGCGTAAGTGAGAGCGGCATTGGGCATGGCATGACCGGGGACTCCGTACATGGAGGCGCCGAGGCGTTCAGCGAAGTACTGGTCGAGGCCGGTGGTGGTGCGGACCTGAATGCCGTTGGCTTCCCAGGGCGGAGTGGTGTTGCTGTACCGAAGGCCGTAGTTGAGGGTGAGGGCCCGGGTGGCCCGCCAGGAATCCTGGAGATAGAACTCGTATTCGTTGGTGCGGAAGGTGCGGGCGAGAGGCTGGCCGAAGGCGATGGCTTCGCCGTCGCGCTCGAAGTTGTAGGTGGCGCTGTACTGGTTGACGAGGCCATAGAGGGTACCGACGGCGCGGATGACGTTGGCGGCCTCGGTGAGGCGGAGGGAAGGATTGCCGCTGCGCTGCTGGATGTAGGGGTTGATGAGGTTCTCCATATCCTGGCCGAGGCCGCGGAGAGTGTTGCGGGAGAAGCTGAAGGAGGGGAAGCTGTTCTGGTAAGAGTCCCTCATGTTGCTGACGAAGCGGAAATTGATACCGGCCTGGATGGTGTGAGCACCCTTGCTCCAGGTGGTGTCGTTGATGAAGTTGTGGGTGGGGATGATGCGGCCGAAGGCGCGAGCTCCGAAGTTGACGGGAGAGGCGAGGGAGTCGAAAGCGAGGCTGGCGCCGTCGACACCGGATTGAGCGATGCCGAGGCGGGTGTAGCCATAGCTGAAGACATTGACGACGGTGGGGCTCAGGACGCCGGTGTATCGAGCGGAGAGCCCGCGGCTGTTGTCGAGTTGCTTCGAGGCGGGATCCTGGCCGGGGAACTGGGCGACGGTGACATCCTGGGCGTTGTCGGCAAGGGTGCCGCGGACGGCGAGGGTGTGGCGGCCATTGGCGTCGAGGTTGTAGTCGAGTTTGGCGACGTAGGCCTTGTCATCGCGGCGGAACGGGGCGTTGAAGCGGAGGACGGAGTAGTTGAGTCCGCGATCGAGGCCGGACTGGGGGTCGTTGCCTTCGGGGTAGGCGCCGAGGATGCCGAGCATGGTGTCGCTGACGCCGAGGCTGAGGGGGTCGAGCGAACGGAGTTCGGCGGGGGTCAACTGACCGATGGTGCCGTCGCTTTGACGGAAGCGAACGATGCCCTGTCGCATGGTGGAGGTGGGCACGGTGCGGGACTGGGCGCGACCGCTGGCGTCGATGCGGGATTCCCAGTTGGCGAAGAAGAAGAGGCGGTTTTTCTGGATGGGTCCGCCGAGGGAGGCGCCGAACTGGTTGCGGACAAGAGGTTCGCGTTTGATGCCGGCCCGGTTGGAGAACCAGTTATTGGCGGCGGTGGCAGTGTTGCGGTGGAACTCGTAGAGGGATCCGTGGAACTCGTTGGATCCGGATTTGGTGACGAGCGCGACCTGACCGCCGGAGGAGCGGCCCTGAGACGCGCCCTGGCCGCCGACGGTGACGCGGAATTCCTGAAGGGAGTCGAGCGGAAGAGGGAGGGCGGCGGTGAGGCCGGCGTCGCCGGGGTTATTCCCGTTCGAGCCCTGGCCGCCGCCGGAGGAGGCGATACCGGCGCGCTGGTTGTCGTTGATGTCGACGCCGTCGAGGGTGACATTGTTTTGATCGCGGCGGGCGCCGAGGACTTCACCGGTTGCGGTGACGCCGGGCTGGACGCTGAGGAGTTCGACGACGTTGCGGGTCTGGAGGGGAAGCTGGAGGATCTGCGTTTTGGTGAACGGGTTGCCGACGGTGGCGTCGACGGTGTTCACGGTGCCGCCCTCGGCTTCGACGTTGATGGTTTCAGAGACCTGGCCGAGATCCAGTTTGACGTCGGCGGTACGGGGGACATTGACCTGGAGAGTGACGCGGGTGGTGTAGGTGCGGAAACCTTCTTTTTGCACCTCAATCGTGTAGGTGCCTGGCTGGAGAGAGGGGAAGAGGTAATCGCCGCGCTCATCGCTGAGGGTGCTGCGGGCGGCAGCGGTTTCGGCATTGCGGATGGTGATGGCAGCCGAGGGAACCGAGGCCCCGATGGTGTCCGTGATGGTGCCCCGAAGGGTGGAAGTGCCCTGCGCATAGAGGCTGGAGGCCGCAAGCAGGAAGGCGCACAACAGGCTTGCACGTGTCGACAATGTCTTAATCTCCTTGGAAACGCGAGTGGTGGAGGCGCGGACGAGAGCGCCGGATCGGCTGGGGCTTCGGCAGGAGAGAGGTGAGCGGAACTCCCGGTTGCGCTCACGCCGTGCTGGGGCTCGGAAGAGCGCGATCGCCCAGGACCGCTTTCGCCAGCACTTGGGTGGGGGGTGTGGACAGGTACCCTGACACCGAAGCGATTTCTAGCGATGGTAAGGCTGTTCTTGGGGGAGTGTCAATGGTTTTGGGCGAATTGGAGTGTTCACAAGTTCTTATCCGGGGTATCGAAAAAACTGATTATGCGATTGAGCGGTGTGCTGGTCTAATAGGCCATATGAAACTGGCGGCGCACAGGAGCAGTTCACGCGGGCTCATCGCGCTGCGCGTGTTTCTGCGGTTGACATCGATGGACGTCTGCTGCGGCCCCCCCTTTCACCTCTTGCGTTCGGAGTAAGCGCGGCAATCGCCGCCCGGGAACGAAGGCCGCGCGGAGCGCGGGATCAGGAGAAGTGTATTGATAACGAACGAGCCTGTTTTGTGGGAGGCGGTGATTGAAGGGGGAGAGACGTGGTCGCATGTATTGAAGCGCGGCACGGGACTGCGTGTGACGGACACGGCGGGAGGCGCGAATGTGGCGTCGCTCTTCTATAACGCAGCGAATTTCAGCGAACGATTCAATCTGCCGGATACTTTGAAGGCACAGCACATTGCGCGGTTGACGAAGGGGTTCGTCCTGTATTCGGACATGGGGCGAATCTTGTGTTCGATCACTGAAGACACGCTGGGCTGGCATGACCCGCTGGGTGGGTATTCGAACGCTGCGCTGGTTCGAGAGAAGTACGGCGAGGCCAGTTACCAGCAATGCCGGAACGGCTGGCACCAGGACGCCTGCACGGGGCTGATGCTGGAGATTGGCAAGTACGGAATGCGCGAGCGCGATCTGACGCCGTCGCTGAACCTGTTCAGCAAGGTATGGGTGGATACGGCCGGCGCGATGCGATTCGTGGAGGGGCATTCGACGGCGGGAAGTTACGTGGAACTGCGGGCGGAGATGAACACGCTGGTGGTGTTGAACACGTGCCAGCATCCGATGGACCCGAATCCGGAGTATGCACCGAAGCCGGTGACTGTGCAGGTGCGGCGGATGGCGGCGCCGGCGCCGGATGATGCGTGCAGGGTGTCACGGCCGGAGAACGAACGCGGGTTCATCAACACGGAGAGGTACCACCTGTGAGCACGTTTGTCGAAAGTCCTCTGAGTGCGGCCGAGGCGATTTACCGGTTCACGTTGCCCGCGGGCGAAGGCTGGCTGCATGAGGTGAAGCGCGGGCAGACGTTCCGGATTTTGGACCTGGAAGGCAATCAGGCGGCCGATACGCTGTTCTTCAACGCCTCTGACCCGGAGGACCGCTACAGTGCGATCGACACGATCCAGGCGCAAGCCAACATCTATCTGACTGCCGGGACGCGGCTGCTGACACAGCGCGGGACCGTGCTCATGACGATCACGGCCGACACCTGCGGGCGGCACGACACGCTGGGGGGGGCGTGCGCGCAGGAGAGCAACATGGTGCGCTACGCGATCGAGAAGAGGCACATGCACGCGTGCCGGCAGAGCTTTCTGAAGCAGTTGCTGATCGCAAAGTTGGGAATGGACAAGCGCGATCTGGCGCCGAACGTGAACTTCTTCATGAATGTGCCTGTAACGGCCGAAGGCGGACTGACGTTCGAGGACGGGATCTCGGAGCCGGGGAAGTATGTGGAGATGCGCGCGGAGACGGACACTTTGGTGTTGATCAGCAACTGTCCTCAACTCAATAATCCCTGCAACGCGTACAATCCGACTCCGGTGGAGTTGCTTATTTGGGGCGGCGCGGCATGATCGGGAAGGTATTGGTCGCCAACCGTGGCGCGATCGCGGTCCGCCTGCTCCGGACACTGAAGCGAATGGGCATCGCCACGGTGGCGGTCTATTCGGAGGCGGACCGGAGTGCGATGCACGTGCTGCAGGCCGATGAGGCAGTGCTACTGGGTCCGGGGCCGGCAGCGCAAAGCTATCTGGGGGCGGAGAAGATCATCGAGGCCGCGCTGGCGACCGGCGCGGAAGCCATTCATCCGGGTTATGGCTTCTTGAGCGAAAATGCGGAGTTCGCCGCAGCGTGTGAAGCGGCAGGCTTGGTCTTCATAGGACCGACGCCGGAGCAGATGCGTCAGTTCGGCTTAAAGCACACAGCGCGCGAGATCGCCGGGAGGGAAGGCGTGCCGCTGCTGCCGGGCACTCCGATTCTGGCCACTGCGGAGGAAGCGGCAGCGGCGGCGGAGCGCATCGGGTATCCCGTCATGCTCAAAAGCACAGCCGGCGGCGGGGGAATCGGCATGCGCCTGTGCCGGGCAGAAGAAGAGTTGCGGGAAGCCTTCGATGCGGTGGAGCGGTTGGGCCGCGCGAACTTCAGCCAGAGCGGGGTGTATCTCGAGAAGTTCGTGGAGCACGCCAGGCACATCGAGGTACAAATTTTCGGGGATGGACGAGGGCATGTCCTGGCACTCGGTGAACGCGACTGCTCTGCGCAACGCCGCAATCAGAAAGTGATCGAGGAAACGCCCGCGCCCGGGGTGACGGATGCGCAGCGGGCACGCTTGTTTGAGGCCGCGATCCGGATGGGGCGGGCCGTCCGGTACCGCAATGCCGGAACCGTGGAGTTCGTCTTCGACGCGCAGACCGGCGACTTCTACTTCCTGGAAGTGAATACGCGCCTGCAGGTGGAACATGGGGTAACGGAGGAGGCGACCGGTGTTGACCTGGTGGAGTGGATGGTGCGCGTGGCCAGCGGGGAGGCATTGCCCGCGGTCGCACCAACGCCGCTCGGAGCAGCCATCCAAGTGCGCGTGTACGCGGAGGACCCGGCGGCCGGCTTTCAGCCCAGTTCGGGCCAACTGACTTACGTGGTGGCACCGGCGGGAGCGCGAGTGGACACATGGGTCGAGTCCGGCAGCGAAGTGTCACCCTACTATGACCCCCTCCTGGCGAAGATCATCGTGAGGGGCGCGAACCGGGAAGAGGCGGTGGACCGGTTGGCGGCCGCACTGGCGGAAGCCCGTTTTGACGGTCTCGAAACGAATCTGAGATACCTTCGGGTGGTTGTGGACAGCGAAAGCTTCCGGAAGGGAGAATTCACAACCCGGCTACTGTCATCGATACCCTATACCCCTATCTCCATCGAAGTCCTCGAAGGCGGCACGCAGACGACGGTGCAGGACTCTCCTGGACGGTTGGGCTACTGGGATATTGGCGTTCCGCCGTCCGGACCAATGGACACGCTCGCGCTGCACCTGGTCAACCGGGTCGTAGGCAACAGGCCCGGAGCGGCCGGACTCGAGATGGCCGTCATCGGAGCGACATTGCGCTTCCGCCACGTTACGCTCTTTGCGTTGGGAGGGGCAGAGATGGGCGCAACGCTGGACGGGGTGCCGGTCGGACTCTACGAACCCGTTCGGGCACAAGCGGGTTCGGTTCTCAAACTGGGCGCGGCGGCCGGGCCGGGCCAGCGGGCGTACCTGGCGGTGCGGGGCGGACTGGAGGTCCCCGAGTATCTCGGCAGCCGCAGCACATTTATTCTGGGGCGGTTCGGTGGTCATGGGGGCAGAGCCTTGCGGGCGGGAGACGTGTTGCACCTGGGACCGGAGCCAGAGGATCCGCCGCTCTCCCTGCCCGCGACACTTCGGCCGGAATTGCGCCATGACTGGACGATCGGAGTCCTCTACGGGCCACACGGAGCACCAGATTTCTTCACGCAGCGCGACATCGACGTATTCTTCAGTTCGGCGTGGGAGGTGCATTACAATTCTGACCGGACCGGCGTCCGGCTCATCGGACCGAAGCCGGAATGGGCTCGCCGGGACGGTGGTGAAGCGGGCCTGCACCCGTCCAATATCCACGACAATGCTTACGCAGTGGGGACGGTCGACTTCACGGGCGATATGCCGGTCATCCTGGGTCCTGATGGCCCGAGCCTGGGAGGGTTCGTGTGCCCCGCGACGATCGTTCATGCCGAACTATGGAAGATGGGTCAGTTGCGGCCGGGCGACACAGTCAGGTTCCTGCGGCTGACGGAAGCCCAGGCCGCGGAACTTTCGCTTGTGCTGGACCGGTGTATCGACGATCGGGTCGGCTCGCTGCCGGAATTACCCCGGGAGGGTATTGGTGAGCCGGCGGTGGTTCATCGCCGCGGCGACCGGATCTGCCGTGCCGACGGCGACCGGGCACTGCTGATTGAGTTCGGCGAGAACGTACTCGATCTCAACCTGCGATTCCGGGTGCATGCATTGACGGAGTGGCTGCGGGCAAACCGGCTGCCGGGGATGATTGATCTGACCCCCGGCATCCGCAGCCTGCAGATCCACTACCAGCCGCGGCAGTTGAGCCGGGAGCAGTTATTGGAAGCCCTGGACGCGGCGGAGTCCTCGATCAAAGACCTCGATTCGCTGTCGGTGCCCACTCGGACAGTCCACCTGCCTTTGAGCTGGGATGATCCAGCAACGCAGTTGGCGATTCAGAAGTATGTGCAGGGCGTTCGCCCGGATGCGCCGTGGTGTCCGTCCAACATCGATTTCATCCGGAGAATCAACGGACTTGGTTCGGTGGAGGATGTGCACCGGGTCGTCTTCGACGCCAGCTACCTGGTGATGGGCCTGGGCGACGTCTATCTTGGTGCGCCGGTGGCGACACCGCTGGACCCGCGGCACAGGCTGGTGACCACGAAGTATAATCCTGCCCGCACATGGACCCCCGAAAACGCCGTGGGCATTGGGGGCGCATACTTGTGCATCTATGGCATGGAAGGACCGGGCGGATATCAGTTCGTCGGCAGGACAGTACAGATGTGGAACACGTACCGGACGACGCGGGAATTTACCCCTGGTCATCCCTGGCTGCTCCGGTTCTTCGATCAGATCCGGTTCTACCCGGTCAGTGCCGGAGAACTTCTCGAGATGCGCCGCGAATTCCCCGCTGGACGATTGCCCTTGCGAGTTGAAGAAGGCGAGTTCCGGCTGCGGGACTATCACCAGTTCCTCGATTCCATCCAGGACAGCGCCGCCGCCTTCAAGCAGAGGCAACAAGCTGCGTTTGATGAAGAGCGCGCACGGTGGGCCCTCTTGCCGGCCTTCGAGGCGAAACTGGAACAGGAACCCCACCGGAACGGGAACTCGCGCGAGATCCCCGATGGCTGTGAAGCAGTCCGGTCGCCGATTACGGCCAGTGTGTGGAACCTCTGCGCCGAGCCCGGCCAGCGGGTTCGGGCCGGCGACAAGTTACTGATCGTGGAAGCGATGAAGATGGAGGTGGCGGTGACGGCATCGGCAGACGGCGTGATCGAGTCCTTCCTCTGCACACCGGGCACACTGGTCACACCTGGACAGACATTGGCGATCCTGCGGCCGGAGGCGTGGGCGTGACCCTCCCCCCCACCCTTGATCTCACGACACTGAGGGCCGCATACCGCGCCGGCGATTTCAAGCCTGCGCAGTTGATCCACGCCCTGTACCGGCGCATCCGGGAAGACGGCGATCCGGCTGTCTGGATCCATCTCATTCCTGAAGCGCGCGCGCTGGCTCAGGCGGAGACCGTCGATCAGTCGCTTCCCCTGGCAGGAATCCCTTTCGCGGTTAAGGACAACATCGACGTGGCCGGCGTGCCAACCACGGCAGGATGTCCGGAATTCGCCTACACACCCGAGGAAACGTCGCCCGTCGTGCAGCGACTGCTCGACGCCGGCGCAATTCTGCTCGGCAAGACCAACCTGGACCAGTTCGCAACCGGCCTGGTGGGTACCCGGTCACCTTACGGAGCGCCCGGATGTGTCTTTGACGCCGCATTTATCCCCGGCGGATCGTCATCCGGTTCAGCTGTGGCCGTCGCAAGTTCGCTGGTCACTTTCGCCCTGGGGACGGATACCGCGGGATCGGGGCGGGTGCCGGCAGCATTCAACAACATCTTGGGGCACAAGCCTACCCGTGGACTGCTCTCGACTCGTGGGGTCGTGCCCGCGTGCAGGACGCTGGACTGTGTATCCATCTTCGCCCTGACTCCTCACGACGCACTTGAAGTCTTTTCACTGGCGCAGGGCTTTGATGAGAGGGATCCGTTCTCGAGGCGCGCAGAGCCGCAGAGCCTGCGCGGCCCGGCACTCCGGCTTGGCGTGCCCGCTCCGGAGCAGTTGGAGTTCTTCGGCGATACCGGGGCAGCGCTGCTGTTTGAACGTGCAGTGGATCATCTGCCGCACTGCGGCTGGACGAAGGTCGAAATCGACTTCACCCCATTTCGCGAAGCCGCGGCGCTGCTGTACTCAGGTCCGTGGGTCGCGGAGCGTCTCGCCGCCATCGAAGCGCTCATGAACGCGAATCCCGAGGCTCTTCATCCGACAGTCCGGACGATCATCGGCGGAGGTGGCCGCTACTCGGCGGTGGACGCCTTTCGCGCAACATACCGGCTGCAGGAACTGAAGCGCGCAGCCGAAGCCGAGTGGAAGAAGATGGATGTTCTCCTGCTGCCGACGACGGGGACGATCTATTCGCGAGCGGATGTGGAAGCCGACCCGATCGGATCGAATACGAATCTGGGTTACTACACAAACTTCGTGAATCTTCTCGACCTGTGCGCGGTTGCCGTGCCCGCGGGGTTCCGTCAAAACGGACTACCCTTCGGCGTGACGATGCTGGCTCCCGCGTTTCATGATGCCGCGCTGCTCCGGCTGGCCAGCGTTTTTCATCACTCACAACGCCTCCCCGTTGGTGCAACGAATCTGAACATCACTGAACTGCCAGAGGCGGGGGCATCTTCGCTTTCGACGGGCTGCGTCGAGCTGGCCGTGGTGGGAGCGCACCTCCAGGGCCAGCCTCTGAATCATCAGTTGACCGCGCGTGGCGCTTCCTTGAGGAGTGTCTCGAAAACAGCGCCGGAGTACCGGTTGTTCGCACTCGCCGGCACGGTGCCCGCGAAACCGGGACTTGTTCGTGAGCCTGGGTTCGCAGGCCCGGGAATTGAAGTGGAGGTGTGGTCTCTGCCCGAATCGGAATTCGGCGGTTTTGTTGCGGCCATCCCTGAACCATTGACCATCGGCACCGTGAAGTTGCACGATGGTTCACACGTCAAATGCTTCCTGTGTGAGCCGCACGCCGCCGCGGCTGGCACCGAGATCACGGAACTGGGCGGCTGGAGAGCGTTCCTTTCTCAACAGAGTCGTTGAGCCGATTTCCCATCCAAGTCGATCGCTGAACCACGTCGCACCTCGCCGGCCCATGAAGGCTGGACCACTACTTGAAACGAGGTCACTCAGCGAAAGCAATGACAGCCATGTTCTGGCCGGTGGTCATCTTTATGGCCATCTCCCTTGCCATCGGGCTCTACACCTATACACAGGTGCAGGGGTCCTCACGCCGCTACACGGTTTGCGGCAAATCGATGCCTTTTCTGGTGGTCGGCACCGCGCTTGCGGCGCAGTCTATCGACGGAAACGCGACACTCGGCAACACGTCGCTGACCTTTTCGAACGGGGTTTGGGCGGGACTCGCGATTCCGGTCGGACTGGCGCTCAGCCTGCTCCTGGTGGGCCGCTTCCTCGCTGAGCCACTGAACCGGATGGACCTTCTGACCCTCCCGGAGTTCTTTTACCGCCGTTACGGAAAGTCCACCGAACTGGTCACGTCAGTCATTACCGTGACGTGCTTCATCGTTCTCATTGCGGGCAACCTGTCGGCGGTCGCGTGGATTCTGTCCAACGTGAGCGGCCTCAGCTACGGATCCGCACTGGCGATCGGCACCGGAGTGATTCTCCTCTACACGATCGCGGGCGGCCTATACGCCGCGATCTGGACGGATTTCTTCCAGATCCACATCGCCATTATTGGCTTCCTGCTGGGGGCCGGATGGCTCTGCTGGAACCACGGTTTCGACACAATCATGGCGGCGGTCCCCGCGGCGACGCTCAGCCTTTCGCAGATGTTCACCGTTGAAGGAGGTGGCCTGGTGAACTGGGCGGCATTGCTGTCACTGGCGGTGGGCAACGCCATGGCTCTCGACTTCATGGAGCGGGTGTTCTCGGCGCGCACGCCAGGGACAGCCCGAAAAGCCTGCTACTACGCGGCGGGCTGGACACTCGTCATCGGGCTCTGCGCATCGTTCCTCGGACTGGCCGGCCTGTCGCTGATGACGGGCGTGACTGACGCGCGGATGGTCCTGCCTCAACTCGCCAATGGTGTGCTGCCTTTCTGGATCGGAGTCCTGATCTTCGTGGGCGTGCTGGGGGCATCGATGTCCACGGCCAATGGAGCGATGCTCGTCATCTCAGTCGTGCTTGCGCGCAACATTTTTCAGCGCTGGTCCTCGCGGCGGTTGACCGACCAGACCTTGCTGTTCCTTTCGCGGGCGTTTGCCCTCCCCACGGCCGCACTGGCCGGCTGGCTTGCCTTCGTGCGGCCGGAGCCGGGTGTGTTACTGGTTGTGGCGTTCGACATCGTGTTCGCCGGCTGTGTCGTCCCGCTGTTTTTTGGCGTCCACTGGCCGCGCGCCAATGCAAATGGCGCCCTGGCGGCGATTCTTACCGGTACCACGGCCCGGGTTGTCTGTCATTTCACCGTGCCACCACATCTGGCCGGCCTCGATACGCTGCTGCCCCCGCTCTTCAGCCTGGGTGCCTTTCTCGCGGTCTCCCTCCTGACGGAAACCGCCGAAGCTTTCAGGCCCTCCACGGAATCGCTCGACGAAGCTCTGGATGGATAACGGAATCAAACTATGAAGCAACTACTCTGTCTCAGCTGTCTCACCCTGGCCCTCGTGCCGCTTTTCTTTGCGCAAGGGCCAGCCCCGGCACCAAAGAAAGGGGCCCGCAAGATGCCCCCCAAACCCGGAGTCCCAGGCCTATCCAAGCCGATTGACACGCTCAAGCCCGATGCTGTCTTCCCGGTCGAAGGAGTACCGGACTGGCTGGTCATGACGGAAGACGCTGCCTGGGTTTCAAACAAACCGAAGGACTCAATCTCGCGGATGGACGTGAAGTCCAACAAGGTCGTGGCGACCATCCCGGTCGGCAAGAAGCCATGCTCCGGGCTGGCAGCCGGATTTGGCAGTGTGTGGGTGCCGAACTGCGAGGACAAGACCGTTTCCCGAGTGGACGTCAAAACCAACAAGGTCGTCGCGACCATCCCCGTAGGCCCCGCGCACACGGAGGGAGGCATCACCTGTAACGAAGACAGCGTCTGGGTGCCCAGCGATCCGAAAGGGATTGTCTCGCGCATCGATCCCTCGACCAACAAAGTAGTGGCTGAGATCGTCGTCGCGCCAGGATCGTTCGCGGCCAAATTCGGGCTGGGCGCGGTGTGGGTGACGAGCACGGAGAAGAGCGTGGTGTCACGAATCAACCCGCTCAACAACCTGGTGGAAGCGGAAATCGAAGTGGACGAGAAGCCGCGATTTCTCGCAGTTGGCGAAGGCTTTGTCTGGACGCTCAATCAGGGCAAAGGGACGGTCTCGAAGATTGATCCGAAGTTGAACAAAGTAGTCGCGACCATCGAAGTCGGCATTCCCGGCGGCGGTGGCGAGATCGCCGCGGGCGACGGAAGCGTCTGGGTGACGGCTTTTCAGTTCCCGGTCTCGCGGATCGATCCGGAGACCAACAAGGTGACGTTTCAGCTTGCCGGACCCGGCGGTGACGCCATCGCCGTCGGCCACAAGTCCGTCTGGCTCTCGAATCTTCGCGAGCAGAACGTCTGGCGTTTTCCGCCTCACCGCGCGGGCGGCAAGGAACTCGACTGACTCACGCTCCAATCATCCCCAGGCGCCGCTTCATCGCCTCCATGATGAGCGGCGTCGCTTCCTTGTCGAGAAAACTCGATTTGGCCAGCCATGTCTCATAGCCGCCCTCCTCGTGCGCACGGACCGTGGGTACATACCCTGCGTGCCCGTTCGAAATCCCGATGGGGAACACCGGACGGCCCTTCAATGCGGCGCGGATCTCGAGGCCGAGTTCGACAAACGGCTCACCGGGAACGGCCGCGACAAACAACTCTCCAATCCGCAGGGCCTGCACCTCGGTCCTGAAAGTCTTGGGGAACTCGCGGGCGATGATCAGGGTCTCGCGCGCGAAAACATGGCGCGCATCGCGGAACGGAGGTTCCACTCCGGCGATCGCCTGTCTCGCGGCCTCGACCTGCGCCACCGGCGGCAGGCGGACGCCGGCGTCCACCCACTCGCGTGAGGCACCCAACTCTGCTTCGCCCGTGAACTTCAGTCCCTTCATCACGCGAGCGCATTCGGCCGCCAACGTCCCGGCCACTTCCTCCATCTTCTTGTAAGGCGGGAGTCTCGGAGCGGGATTGCGCACGTCAACGTTATTGATGTCCCCCTGACAGCCGTTCGACAGAATCGCGACAAAGCGCGAATCCGCGGACGCGTGCCTCGCCATCGCTGCGGCCCAGTAGCCGAAGTAGTCCGCGGACACTTCCCCGCCCCGCTCGCCGCCCACATAGTGCAGCGAGTAGTTGCCCAGCATGGCCAGCGGAGCGCCCGAGGCGTTGACCACGGTCAGCAACCCCACGATGGGGTCCACCGGGCCCGCTTCCTTCACAATGTCCGGGTTGCCCACCCCGGGATTCATCTTCACCCGGTCTATCCCGCCGAAGGGATTGGGCGGCATCTTGCCGGGCTTCATGTAGAAGCGGCGATTGAAAACCAGCGATTCCTCCCGCCCGAAGCCCACGGCGATCCGGGCCGGTTCCAGGCGCGCCACGGCCATTCGCACGCTGTCCACGATCCGGTCCGTCAGGAAATCCAGGTACTTCGGATCCGCCTGAGACTGAAACAGGTGCATCGTCGCCGGGGCGCTGTGCGTGTGAGTCGCGGCGATCAGCAGGGCCTCCTCCGCAACACCTGCTTCGCGCGCCACGCGGAACTTGGCCGCGGCAACCACCTCGGGAGGCAGTACGCAGAGATCGCAGAGCACCACGCCCACGCGCATCCGGCCATTGTCGAAAACCAGGCTCTTCGCGAGGAGTTCATCGTGGTTGTCCGTGCTGAATCTCTCGGTGAAATAGCCCGCCAGCGAGGCCCCGAGCGGAGGCGTGATCACGGCCGTCGCCGCACCCGCACGCAGCGCCGCGCCCCCCGACCTGAAAACCTGCGGCGCGGCAGCCAGACTGCTCAAAAAGTGTCTTCTTTGCACGATTTGTCCGCCTATATCGCCAGAATTGCCCGCTTTTGCGCGTTGTAAGTGAACCGCCGCCCCTCACGCAGGGCCTTGTCCGCGGCGATCACCGCGACTGAGTGCGAGAACCCCGCTTCGATCGGCGCGATCGGCTTCCGGCCCGTCCGGATACACTCGATGAAATCCTGCATGTGATGGGGAGTCGGAGGCTCGTCCATCTCGATGCGCGACGCGATCTTGCCGGGCTCGCCCGAGCCGTCGCCCGTCGCCACCCACTTCTCACGCGGCGACAGACGGGCGGCGTCCACGGTGCCCAGCGTGCCAAACCATTTCGCGTAGTTGTTCGCGCCGTTACCGAACATCGTGCAGTAACGCACCATGAAGCCTTCAGGGTACTCGTAGACCACTTCCACCGAATCCGGCACGTCGTACGCCGCCTTCCAGCGGTACGTGCCCCCCAGCGCAACCACCTTCGATGGAAATTCCACGCCTGTCGTGAAGTGCATCAGGTCGATGAAGTGCACCATCAGGTTCGTGTGCGGGCCCTGCGAGAAATCGCTGTAGCCATACCAGTTCTGGTACTGGTTCGCATCGAAGGGTCGCTTCTCCCGTCCCATCAGGAAGGCTTGCCAGTCCACGTCCTCAGCGCGTGGTGGAGCCCCAGTGTAGGTTGGCCCGCCAAAGCTCATCCAATAGGGGCTGTAGCCGTTGCGAACCTGCTCCACCTTGAGCATCGTCCCAAGCCCCTTCTTCTCCAGAAACGCCTTCAGCCCCCGCGCCTGCGGATAGCTGCGCATCTGCGTACCCACCTGCACCACACGATCCGAAGCCTTGACCGCATCGTAGGCACGGATCAACTCCTCCATATTCATCGCCAGCGGCTTCTCGACGTAGACGTGCTTCCCGGCCTTGATGGCATCCACGAGCATCGTGCAATGCTGGTGGTCGGGGGTGCCGATGACCACTGCGTCCACGTCGGCGCGGTGCATCGCTTCCAGGTAGCGCGGAGTCGCCGCAGGAGTGTTTCCGGCGAACTCCCGGACCTGCGCCACCGCCGCGTCCAATTTCTGCTTCCAGGTGTCGCAGACTGCGGTCACTGTGATCTGGGCCGAGTCCTTGACGCTCATCAGGTCGCGCAGCAACTGCCGCCGCCCGCAGCCGATGTTGGCCACGCGAATCCGGTCGTTTGCACCAAGGACCCGCTGATAGCTCAGCGCGGTCATTGCCGCAGCGCCCATAAACTGTCTTCTGTCTTGCATCTTCATTTCATCCCCACTTCACGGTTTGTGTTCGCGCCATCCCGGCAGCGACACCGTTGTGCGATAGTTTGATTCGTTGTATTCGGGATTGCGGACCGGCGCATAGATTCGCTTCCCGTTGAACGGGCGGTCCTGCGTGTAGATCCAAACCTGCTTCTGATCCCAGAGGACGATCTCGTCGCGGACATCGCCCGTCAGGTCAAGCACGGCGAAGGCCAGATCCGGATGGCCGTCGTCCGGAAACATCACAACCCGCCTCAGTTCCCCGTCGATCATGCCGCCTTCCCGGACATTGCCCGAGAGCATCGCAAACTCGGCGCCATCCCCACGCCAGTTGACGGGCAGCAGCGGGCTTCCGGAGTGGATCGGCTCACCCTGCTTCAACAGATTCCCCTGCCAGTCGAACAATGACACAATCCCAGGATTGCGCCAGTAGTTGATGGTCATCAACTGAACCCCTTCCACGTCAGCCCGGTACTTGCCGACACTGGGCGACTGCGCGTGCCCGATCCGGAGGTGCTTGAGAACATTTCCCTTCAGGTCAAACAGCAGGAATCCTTCGTCGCTGCCACAGGCATAAACCAGAGGCGCCTGTTTCGGGTCCGCGCTGTAGTTGCCCACCGAGATCCCGTCCGCGTGATCCCTGAAGTCCTTGTCGCGGCTGAACAGAGGCTTTCCGTCCGCAGACCAGACAGTGTAGCCAAGCGCAAATTCCTCCCGGCCATCTCCGTCCACATCCATGGGGTACGGATAATGTCCGGTCTGCCCCTCGCCGTTCCACAGCAGCTTGAGATTCTCGTCGTAGATCCAGAAGTAGCGGTACCGGTCCTTCACCAGGATCTCGCTCCGCCGCCCCTTCCCGGACAGATCGAGGAAGGCAATCGCATCGCCTGAGTTCAACTCGTAGGGACGTTCCTTCAGGTCCGCCGCCATCGGCGGCATCCACGTCGATCGCAGCAACCGCCCCGTCTTTCCGTCCAGTACCTTCAACTGGAAGTCCTGGATCAGCACCACTTCGTGCTTGCCGTCGCCGTCGAGATCATGAATCTGAAAAGGTGTGTCGTTCGTCAGCAGGCCCAGGCTTTCGTGTGGCTTCCCCTTCTGCCAGAGCACTTTGCCATTCAGGTCAACCGCCGTCAGGCATTGGATGTGATCGAAGGCATCGCCTCGAACCCTCGGCAGGTTCTGCGCGAACAGCATCTCCACCTGCCCGTCACCGTCCAGGTCGCCAAACCGAACATTCCGGCCGGCGCCGAATCCGGGGGTCGCGAACTTCTTCCACAGAACCGGCTTCGGATTGGCCGCGCGCAGCCGTTCGAGTTCTCCCTCCCGCCGGGCTAGCCGCGATCGGATTGCCGCAACCTCGGCATCGGGCGCGTGGACATGGAAATCCATGAACCGGGCGGGCATGTTGGCCGTGACCCCCGCCTTGCCCTTCGGATTCGAGCTTTCTTCGGCCTCGATCACCAGCTTGCCGTCGATGTAAGCGCGGATCCGGCCCCCGCTGTTCTCGACCTTCAGATGATAGTAACGGCGCACATCGTGATCGAACTTCACCGCGCCCAGTTCCTTCCAGGCCGACACCCGGAACTCCTGCTCGACCGGCAAACGCCGCCGCAACACCGCCTCGTTGCCTCCGCGAAGACCAAAAACGATGAAGTTCCGGTTGGTCTCATAGCGAAAGACAATGCCGGCCAGATCCCCATGCGAAAGCGGCTTGACGCGCGCTTCAATCGTGTATCCACTCCACTCCTCGTCTCCGGTGATCATCAGTGCGTTGAACCATTGGGGACGGTCCACCATCAGGTGCTGCTCCAGGAAAGCGCGGCCGTCCTCCTCGCCCACCACCCAGGCATCCAGATGGATGATCGGATTGGCCCATGGCCCGGTGTCCACACCGCGGCGCGCCACATAGTGGTATTCCTGAATCGCCGCGTTCAACTGGCCCATCGGGCGGGACAGCCAACCCGGAGGGAGCCTGGAGAAATCGTCGCGGAACAGGTCCGCACTCCAGACCGGAGCGGTGAGTAACAGCAGCGTGAGAAGTCGGCACATGGCGGGTCCCTTGCATCCTACGCGCTGTCCGGCCGGGGGGTCAACCGCCCACTGTCCGGTCTGATACCCTCATCGGAGACCAATGCCGCAGAATCCAACCGACCGTCTCACCTTCCTGCTCTTTCCCGCCGTCGCCATGTCACTGGGCTGGGCGCTCCGCGGGTTTATTGGAGGCGGCCCACTCGGCGCCATGATCCCCGGCGCCATGGTCACGCTCGCCCTGGCGCTGCTCCTGAGACTCCCACAAGGCGTGGCTGCTCGCGCTGCGGCCTTCGGTGCTGTCGGCATCGGATTCGGCGGAGAAATGACTTACGGCCAGACCGTCGGCTTCGCGGGTCAGGCGGAGACAATGTGGTTCGGCCTTCTTGGTCTGGCCGTCAAGGGTGGAATCTGGGGCTTCACCGGCGGAGCGGTCGTCGCCATCGGCTTTCTGCGTTCCGCGTTCACTTCGCGGCGCATCGTGACCGCCTTCACGTTGATGACCGCGGCGTGCTATCTCGGGTGGCGCTACTTCAACCATCCGAAGCTGATTTACTTCTCCAACCTGGCCGACCGCCCGCGCGAGGAGATGTGGTTCGGCCTCTTCTGCGCCGGTGTCGTGCTTCTCGCCGCATTCCACCACCGCGCGGTCACCACTTTTGCTCTCTACGCCGCGCTCGGAGGCTTCCTCGGATTCGGCGGCGGCGGCCTCTTCATTTCACTCCACCGCATCGTGATGACTGAAGCCGGATGGTTCATGTCCTGGAAGTCCATGGAGTACTCCTTCGGCTTTGGATTCGGGCTCACGCTCGCCATCGCCGCCTGGAAGTTCCGCCACCTGCTCGCGGCCGAACCTGACGAAGATGTGACGCCACCCTCCACGCCCGAAACCTTCGCGGCCGTCGTGTTCACCCTCTTCGCCGCCGTCTTTCTCTCGGAAAACCTGAGGACCCGCTTCGACTACCTCATCGTAGGGGCCGTACTCATGGGCCTGTTGCTCGCGGTCCGCTGGCTCTCCTGGCACATCGCTCTAACGATGACTTTCGCCTGTTTCGCATGGGATCTGGCAGAGAATGTCTGTCTCCAGATGCAACTCGCGCCTATGCTTGCGGGCTGGTTCTTCGTCGCGGCCAGCTCTCTCGCCTTTTTCTACACCCTCGACCAGCGCTTGCGAAGGGACCCTCCGCCTGTCCACTTCGCCTTTGCTCTTCTGCTTTGGACATCCATGGCCGTCGCTACTGCCAAGACGATCGCGCAGTTGATCGCCAAGCCGTACTTTGCGTACGAATACCCGATGTTCGTCGTGGCGGCGGCCGCAACTTTGTGGCTGTTCCGCCAGACCAGCGTCCCAGCGCCCGAACCGGGCGCCTAGCGGAGCTTCCCCTCCGCAGGCTGACCGCTCATCTTGAGGTACTTCTCGCGCTGCTCCTCATTCAGTATCTGGAGAATCCGCTTCTTGCCCTCATAGCGGAAATCGTCCATCTGAGTCTGGAGGTTCTGATAATAGATGACATAGTCATCAAGGACCGCCTCGATCTCGCGGGCCTGCTCAGGACTCAACTGCAATTCCCGCCGGAACCAGTCCAGCGTCAATTCACGAGTGGACTCCTTCCAGGTGCTGATCGACGGACGCGCCATCGAACTGCCCGCCATGCGCATGCCCAACACACCGGCCGCCGCGCCGCAAAGAAAAACGAGGACAAGGAGGGCAAGGATCCTCGGATGATGCCAGCTCATCCGCCGGTCGAGGTGAACGGAATGTGTCGTGGAACTCAAGTCAATTCAACCCGTGACGGGCACTTCTGCCTATTCCATCGAAGTGAGCATCAGCGATGCGGGCTCGCCCCCGGTGAACGCCGAGAGGTTCGCGAAGACCACCGAACGGTCATATTCGCGATCTTGACCCGGAGCGGGCGGCAGAATCGAATCCGCCACGAACTCGTAGGGGACCGCTTCATGGATCCCGGGGTTCGCGGCCGAATTGATCGCGGCCGAACTGAGCACCACCAGGAGCGCCAACGACGCGTACGCCAGCTTCTTGGCAAACCAGGGTTCAAAAAAGATCGCCCAGAACGAACCGGCCGTCTGGCTTTCAATCCTGTCCATCACCCTGGCGTAGAAACCAGGTGCAGGGTCCATCTGCTCGTCGGGGCGGAGTGTCCGCAGCAGATCACCTTGCGTCTGAAATGCTCCCACCTGCTCGCGTCCGCCGGACTCGCGCTCCAGTTCAGCTTCGAACTGCTTCAGCGCGTCCCCGCTAAGTTCGCCCGACAGGTACTTTTCGAGTTGATCCACGATCAGCTTCTTCATGGCAAAGATCCCTCAAAACAATCGGCCGCCGCTGGCCGGGAGGCTGCCAAGCTGAACCCGCGCCCGAAGGCGCTTCGGGGACCACCCTTCCCGGGTGTCTCCTCGCTGGTCATTCCTCTCGTCCACCTGAGCTTCATCCGGCGGCACCCCTTCAGTTCCCAGCCCTCAGCGGACTGGAACCCTTCATCAACCTTTGCGCGGCCTTCAGCAACTTCTGCCGCGCACGGAACAGTTTGACTTTAATTGTATTCTCGTTCATCCCCGTCATGGCGGCCAACTCCTCCACCGAATGGCCTTCCACTTCCTTCAACATCATCAACTGCCGGTCCTCCGGGGAGACTTTGGCCAGCAGTTTGATCACCAGATCCCGCTTTGCCAGCCGGCTGTCAATCGGCTGCGCCGGATCAGGCTCACTCCGCTCCATCCCGGTGGAGTCGTCCTCCGAGAAGTCGCTCTCGTAAACCAGCTTTCGCACCTTCTTCTTCCGCAGGTAGTCGTAGCATTCGTTCACCGTGATCTTGTAGATCCAGGTCAGCAGCGAGCTGCGGAAGTCAAAGTTGCCAATCGAGAAGTAGATCTTCGCGAACACCTGCTGGGCGATGTCCTCGGCGTCGTTCTGGTTCCGGAGAATGCCGTAGATGATCGAAAACACCTTGGACTGGTAGCGGTCCACCATATCGCGAAACGCCATCTCGTCCCGGGCTTGCACCCGCCGGACGAGCGCTGCTTCGTCGGTCTTTCGGTGGTCCACGCGTACCTTCTCCGGGCGAGTGTCGGTCGCCGATGCTGCCCCAGGCAATGGGAGAAGTCCGATATAGCCGCTCATACGTCCCTCTGGACGTGTCCGAAGCCCTTCCGGTTTCGCCAAAGGTCCAGTAAACGGCGCGACTTACGCCCTCTCCCGCCGCCAACCCCGGGGCTTGCCCGGCGCCGCGCGGGGCGTCTGGTTCAAGATACCAGATCGGCGAACCCTTCCACCGCGAAGCCGCATCCTTTAGAGTGTAAATGGTGGACCCGTGCCAAGCTATACTAAAAGGGTCAGGTCACCTAAATTGTCTCCCAGGAGGGTTTGAGATCTCATGATTCAGTTGACTCCCACCGCCATCGGCAAGGTGAAAGAGATCCTCGGCGCCCAGGATCCGTCTCCCGCCGGACTTCGCATCTCCGTGGTCGGCGGCGGCTGTTCCGGCTTCAGCTACTCGATGGCCTTCGAAAATGCCCCCGGCCTTCTCGACAAGACCTACGAGTTCGAAGGCCTGAAGGTCTTCATCGATCAGGCCAGCATGCTTTACCTCGACGGCGCCCGCGTCGATTATGTCGAGTCCATGGAAGGCTCCGGCTTCAAGTTCGACAATCCTCAGGTGAAGTCCACCTGCGGCTGCGGCTCTTCCTTCAGCGTCTAAACCTGTAAACCACTGATTTCTTTTGAGTTCCGGGCTCCACCCCTCAGGGTGCCACCCGGAACTCAAACTCGTTTTGCGAGATCTTCTCCCCGCCCGCGGTCACCTCGGCCACCAGCCGGTATCCCCCTGGCGTCCCCGCCACCCACTTCGCCTCTCCCAACGGCTCTGCCGAATCCGGTTCGAAACTGTGCCTGAACTGGCCTGAAATCAGCAGCTTACCGGTGGAATCCTCGTACCGCCAGCGGACCTCCGCATTCCCAATCGCCTTGTGGAGATCATTGATCCCCCAAACCCCAACTTTCACCTCTTCTCCGGTTCTCCATTCGTCGCGGTCGAATTCCAGACTCGCCAGCACGGGCTCGAAACTCCTCGCCACCTGCGCATGCACCCGCGTCGGCACCCGGTAGAAGTCCACAGCCGCCATCGTCACCGACGGCCAGAAATCAATGGCGAAGAAATGGAAAATTCCCGCCGCTCCCTCCCGCTTGTTCCGGCGTGTCCGCTCCAGGGCAATCTGGAACAGCCGGGCGGCATACCGCTGGCTCTTGTCGATCAACTGCTCCGGCGTCTGCTTGCCCGACAAATCCCCCCATGCTTTGGTCGCCTCGGGAATCTGCAACCGGTGATAGTGCCAGAGTTCCGCGTGGTCCGTGATCGGCCACCGCTCCTTCATGAACCGGTCCAGGCTCTCCTTCGCCGGCAGCGCGGTCGCCCCCAGTTCAGTGACCAGCGGCGCCGTCATCCGGGCGTAGTTCCAGATCGATCCCCCATACCATCCGTAGTAAAGGTGCGCGTCGCCCCAGCGGCTCGTCGACGGCTGCACGTAGCGATCCTGGGGATCAAGCAGCGAAGGACGTGCCGCCACATGCTTCACCAGGTCGAGATAGTTCTCGAAATCCTCCTCGTCCGACCCGCACCACGCCATCACCGACGGGTGGTTCCTTACCATCCGGATGTGATCGTCGAACAGCGCCGCCGCACGCGGTGAGAACTCATGGTCGTGGGGATACCAGGCCTCCAGGTAGTCCTGCCAGATGAACAGCCCACGCTCATCGGCAAGTTCATAGAACTCCGGATTCTCGAAGTGGCAGTGGATCCGGATCAGGTTGATGTTCATCTTCTGCAGGATCTCGAAGTCACGTTCGTACTCCTTTCGCCCCATTTCCGAGAGCCACAAGTTGGCATAGACGTTCGTTCCGCGCAGGAAAACGTGCTTCCCGTTCAGATAAAACCGCTCGCCGATCCGTGTAATCGTCCGGATACCGACGGCCATCCGGCGCGCGTCCACCACTTCCCCGGAAGAGTTCTTGAGCCTCAGATCCAGAGTGTACAAATTGGGCTTCCCGTGCTCCCATGTCCACCACAATTGGGGCTGCCGGACGGGAATCTGCAACTCCCCCCGCCCGGGCTCTACCGCCGCAGTCAGCCGGATTCCGCTCCCGCCCTCGAAGTTTCGCGGCGTCAGCGTCGCCTCCCATTCGGAGCCGTCCTCCGCACCCTCGACCGCCACCCGCACCGCCACGGCGGCGCTGCCGTCGGAATTCAGCCTTGTATCCACCGCCACATCCGCAATTCTCGCCGGCGTCCCCGCCACAATCCGGACGCTGCGCGTAATCCCGGTCGCCGTGATGTCGTCCGGCTTCTGATCCACGCCCCCGTAAGCCCCCTTCACCGTGTATGGCCGGTGCTTCCAGTAATAATGGACCGGCGTCCACACGCGCACTTTCAGTTCGTGATCCTGTCCCGGCTTGATCAGCGCCGTCACGTCGTACTCGTGCGGCGTCACGTAGCCCTCGTGACGGCCAAGTCGCTGCCCGTCAATAAACGTTTCGGCGAAGTAATCCGTCGCCCCGAACTGCAGGCGCAAGGTCTGCCCGCCCCACTCCGCCGGCACACGCAGCGTCCGCTTGTACCACCACTCCTTGTAACTCACCCACCCCGCCTCGCGTTTGTACACATCCTCCCGAGGCAACCACTGCAGGTGCACCGAACCCGGCACTTGCACCTTCCGCCATTCCGAGGACGGCCCGGCCCCTTTCTCACCCCAGGCCAACTCCCATTCGCCATCCAGCGATGCGAAGCGCGGCCGCCATTCCGCCGGAGCCTCCTTCACCTCCGCCACCGCCGGCGCCCGCATCAGCCGCAATGGCCTAAGAATCTCTAACTCCCCTTCCCCCCCAGGCCCAACCTCCACCAGTAGCGGATTGCGGACCCTTCGATTCTCCGCTCGCGCACCAAGTGCGGTATCTTCGGCCCGCCACCTCGTAAACAGCAGCGCCACTTCGCTCTCCGCCTTCCGGCTTCGACCCTCGAAGCGCGAAGTACACGCACCCGCCCACTCCAGCGTCTCGTCCAGCGCCGCCACCGCCATCGCCCCGTAATCTTCCGCCGCGTGATAGTAGACGAAATGTCCGCCCACCGGCTTCATCCACTTCCGCGCGGCGATCTCCCGCTCCGGTGGTTCTCCGCTGCCCGGACCCGTGGGCCACGTGTACTCGTTACCATCCACGCACCGATTAAATGGCCAGAATGGCGTCGCCGACACCCGCGCGAACCGGAAGCCCCGCGACCCCTTCCAGCGCACCACCGGCGATCCCGCATCCAGCGCCAGCACCGACACCCCCCGTTCCCCCCGCAACGTCAGCCGCGCCGTCAGCGGTGTGGTTTCCATCTCCACTTTCTGTACCGCCCCCAACCCGCCAAGCACCTCCCAACCGCCATTCGGCCCCGCGACCGGCGTCCCCGACCGGTCCTTCATCACCGGCGACGCGTCGTACATGTCGTATTTGTCTTTTTCGTCGGGCGTCCGCTCCACCAGGTTCAGCACCCGTGCCTCGCCCGCCTGCAAGTTGAACGCTTCCACCACCTGGCCGGTTCTCGGGTCCACCACCAGTCGGACATAATCGTTCTTCAGTTCAATCCGTCCCGACGCCATCGTGTACAACGACACCTGCTCGCGCAACCGCCCTTCACGGCTCTCGCAGCACATCACGCGGTACTCCGCCACGCCCGCCCCGATCACCGAGACCGGAAACACGAGACTCCCTGCATCCACCACTGCCGGCACTTCCCTGCCCTGCGCATCCACCACCCGGTACCCTTGAGCGTGGCCGCCCACTTTCCCTATCGGAATCCGGACCAGCTCTCCGTCCCGCCTCTCGATGCCCGTCGGCTCCTCGATTCGGACCGTCCAGACGTTCGCCGCCGCCATCGTTACACACCCGGCAAGCGCGGCAATCAGTATTCGATAAACTGTGTTGAGCATGAGCAATCTCGCCATCCTCGGCGGTGAAAAGACCCGCACGAAGCCTTTCAGCCCGTGGCCCCTCTATTCTGAGAATGATAAAGCAAGGCTCCTGGAAGTACTCGAAACGCGAAATTGGGGCGGATTTCCCTTCCCCAACCGCTTCGCTTCCGAGTTTGCCCAGAAGTTCGCAGACTATCACGGCGCCAAGTACGGCTGCACGCTCGTCAACGGCACGGTCGCCCTCACCGTCGCCCTCCGCGCCGCCGGGGTGAAATTCGGCGATGAAGTCATCGTCCCCGCCTACACCTGGGACGGGACCGCTACTGCTGTGCTCGACGCCGGCTGTGTGCCCATCTTCGCCGATATCCATCCCGACACCTACTGCCTCGATGTGGAGGACGTCCGGCGCCGGATCACCCCGCGCACCCGCGCGGTGATGCCCGTCCACCTCGCAATGCGCTTCGCCGACATGGACGCCCTGCTCGACCTCGCCCGCGAAAAGGACCTCGTCGTCATCGAAGACGCCGCCCATGTCCACGGCGGCTTCTATAAAGGACGCGGCGCCGGCTCCATGGGCGACGTCGGCTCCTTCTCGCTCCAGACCTCGAAGCTGATGACCTCCGGTGAAGGCGGCATCGTCATCACTTCCCGGCTCGACTGCTACGAAATGATCCAGAGCCTCGTCAACTGCGGCCGCGCCTCGGAGACCGACCAGTTCCGCAAGCGGCCCACCGGCTGCAACTACCGCCTGTCCGAATTCCAGGCCGCCGTCCTCCTCGGCCAACTCGAGATGCTTCCCGAACTCACCGAACGCCGCATCCGCAACGCCGCCCGGCTTTCCGAGGCCCTCGCCCAAATCCCCGGCATCCGCCCTCTGCCTCCCCAGCCCGCTCTCACCACCGAACCCATCTATTGCTACGTCTTCCAGTACCGCCCCACCGAACCGCCCTCCTCCGCCCCCGTCCCGCGCGACATGTTCGTCGCCGCCCTCGACGCCGAAGGCGTCCCCAGTGACGGCCGCTTCTACGACCCCGTTTACCGCTCCGACCTCTTCCACGCCAGCGCCGACGACTTCCCCCAACTCAAACTCGACCGCGACGAACCTGTCGAATACCGCGAATTCCATTGCCCCGTCGCCGAACGCGCCGCCTTCCACGAAAGCGTCTGGCTGCCCCAGTTCGTTCTCCTTGGCGATGAATCCGATATCGACGAAATCGCCCGTGCCGTCGATAAAGTCGCCCGCAACCTCGGCGAACTCGAAAAGGCCGACCCGAAACTCGCGGCGCTCAAATCGATGAGCCGCGCCGAACGGCCTCGCATCGAAAAGAAAAACTACTAGCCGCATGTCCAGCCCACTCGATCTCGGCCACCTGCTCACCGAGCAGCGCAATCCCGCCACCACGGAGATTGACTCGCTTTCCACCCTGGACATGTGCCGCGTCATCAACGAGCAGGATCAGCAGGTCGCCACCGCCGTCGCCCGGGTGCTGCCGCAAATCGCCGCGGCCGTCGACGCCATCGCGGAAACCCTCGCCGCCGGCGGCCGCCTCTTCTACACCGGCGCCGGCACCAGCGGCCGCCTCGGCGTTCTCGACGCCTCCGAATGCCCTCCCACCTTCAATGTCCCCCCCGGCCTGGTCATCGGCTTCATCGCGGGTGGTGATGCCGCCCTCCGCCGCTCCTCCGAAGCCACAGAGGACTCGCCCGAAGCCGGCGCCCGCGACCTCCTCGCCCACGGCTTCTCCCGCAACGACATCCTCTGCGGCATCGCCGCCTCCGGCCGCACCCCTTACGTCCTCGGCGCCATCGCCGAAGCCAACCGCCTCGGCGCACCCACCATCGGCCTCGCCTGTTCCCCCAACTCGCCCCTTGCCCAGGCCGCCCGCTATCCCATCGAACCCCTCTCCGGCCCCGAAGTCCTCACCGGGTCCACCCGCCTCCGCGCCGGAACCGCCACCAAACTCGTCCTCAATATGTTGACCACCGGCGCCATGATCCGCCTCGGCTACGTTTATTCAAACCTCATGATCAACGTCCAGCCCACCAACGCCAAACTCGTTGATCGCGCCCAGCGCATCCTCATGGCCGCCGCCAACCTCTCCCGCGAAGACGCCGCCCGCTACCTTGAAGCCTCCGGCCGCAGCGTCCGCACCGCCCTCGTCATGGCCGTCCGCTCCGCTACCCGCGAACAGGCCGAAGCCCTTCTCGCCGCTACCGGAGGTCACGTCCGCAAAGCTCTCGCCCTTCAGGAGTAACTACCCGTCATGGACCATTCACCCGAGTTCCTCGCCATCGTCAACGACGCCCGCACCCGCGTCGAGGAAACCGACGTGCCCGGCTACCTCCAACTCCGCGACCGCAACGACCCGCACATCCTCATCGATGTCCGGGAAGAAAGCGAATTCGCCGCCGGACACCTCCCCGGAGCCATCCACCTCGGCAAAGGGGTCATCGAACGAGACATCGTCTCCGCGGTCCCCGACAAGGACGCCACCTTGATCCTCTATTGCGGCGGCGGCTTCCGTAGTGTCCTCGCCGCCGACAACCTCCGCAAAATGGGCTACTCCCGGGCCATCTCGATGGACGGCGGCTGGCGCGCCTGGAACCAGGCCGGTCAGCCCGTCGAGAAGTAACCCCGCCCGCGCTCCCGCTTGATATAGTCTCAAAGAACGCCAGAACCGCTGGCCCACGAAAAGGAATTTATGTCTTCCAGGTCTCCTCTTAACGTCAAGCTCTACCGCTCCAACCTGCCCATCGTCGAACAGGCTGCGGCCGATTCCGTCCAGGAGGCCGCTGAAGCCGGCGGAGGCGTCCTCCGCTGCTTCCCCAGTTTCGTGGGCCGCAAGTTCTGCCTGCCTGGAAAGAACCTCGAGCTCGCCGATGAAGACTACTTCCCCGAAGGCCCCAGCGGCTGGGCCATCGATGAACGCTGGAACGGCAGCGCCATCCTCGCCGACACCGGCAACGGCATCCACGGCGAAGGCCTCTGCCACTTCCATCACCCCGACGGCTACCTCGTCCCCATGGACGCCGCCGTCCACTCCGCCTCCGATTTCATGGTCGGCCCCCTCTACCGGACCCTCGGCGGCACCGGCTTCTACAACAAGGAGTTCGACAACCTCTACCCGCTCGGGCACCACATGCACCCCTTCAAGCCCGAAGCCTACAATTTCAACCCCTGGCGCAATAAACGCTACCGCAACGACTGCCACACCTCCGTCGGCCTCCTCGACTACTTCACCGAAGAGATGCTCGCTGATTCCATCCGCGACTTCATCGCCGGCAAGAACAACCACCTCCGCAGCCACGGTCGCCATTTCCAGGTCCGCATGGGCACCGGCTTCTTCACCCCCACCCGCATCCTCCATGGTCCCGCCGCCGTCAATACCGAAGAACCCCAGCGCGACCGTGACGACTTCCGCTTCTACCAGTCCCACGTCCTCGCCCCCGAAGGCGAAGTCTTCCTCGGCCAGGAACTCCTCTTCCGCCACCTCCCCGAAGGCCTCGAAGGCGAGGACCGTGTCCAGCGCCTCGTCTCCGACATCGACTTCCAGCGCAACAAAGACCCCTTCATCGTCGAAAAACATCTCCTGATGCCCGTCGTTGACGCCGAATCCTCCCACGGCGGCTTCCACGACGA